>CAZDMX010000035.1:0-10502 GCA_964506085.1 uncultured Thiothrix sp.
AGATTCAGTGCTATAGACATTCGCAGTAGTTTCAACTGAGTTTTTTAGGTTCAATATTTAACAATCAAAAAAAAGGCCGGAAATTCCGGCCTTTTATTTTTCATCAGATTCTTGGTTAATCTAAAATCTTGGTTAATCTAGAATCTTCGGTGTTACAAAGATCAGAAGTTCTCGTTTATCTGTGTTTTGACGCGTACGTTTGAATAGATTTCCAACGACGGGCAAATCACCAAGAATGGGGACTTTATCAACATCATTCTGGTTAGTTTCTTCATGCACACCACCTAACACAACGGTCTGACCATTATCAACCAGAACCTTGGTTTGTACCGCTCGTGTATTGATACTGGGTACTCCATTAAATACTCGTCCAATGGTATCCTGATTAACCTTTAAATCCATAATAACATGATCGTCTGGTGTTATTTGTGGTGTTACTTCAAGGCTTAACACCGCTTTTTTGAAGGCAACATTCGCCGCACCACTTGATGAAGCTTGTAAGAAAGGAATTTCTACACCTTGCTCAATCGTGGCTTTAGTCTGATTCGTTGTCACCACTCTTGGCGTAGATATAATTTCACCTTTACTTTCAGCTTGTAACGCGGATAGCTCAAGATCAATTAAATAGTCTTTACTAAGAATGGAGAAACCAAATCGTGGTGCACCTGCTGCGGGCAAATTAACATTTAGACGATCATTAAGACCTGGAATACCAACGGGGAACACTGTTCCCGAGGTATTTAAATTGTTTGCCGCTGAATTCACAATGGATGAGGTAGCATTTGCAGAGCCGGAAACCGTAGCTAATCCGGTACTACTATTAAATCCGGCAAGTCCTGTTACACCGAACCGGGTGCCTATTTCCTTACTAAACTCATCGTTCGCTACCACAATACGAGACTGAATGGAGACTTGGCGAACAGGCACATCCAGAGTCTTGATCATAGAGCGAATATCTTCTACATGATCAACCGTGTCATGAACGAGTACTGTGTTTGTTCTCTCATCAACCGAGATGCTGCCACGTTTCGACAATAGCGAAGAATTATCTTTTCCGGTTGAAGATTTTATCAGACCGACTAAATCCGAAGCCTTGGCAAAATTCACTGACATATAGGCAGTAATTAAAGGCTCTAGTGTCTTTTTCTTGCGTAATTGCTCTAATTCACGATTTTCTCTTGCCGACAACTCAGCTTCAGGGGCAACCCATATGACTGAGCCATTCTCACGCATACCCAAGCCTTTGGATCTGAGCACAATATCCATTGCCTGATCCCAAGGTACATCTTTAAGCCGTAAGGTAATGCTACCTTTAACGGTATCACTAACAACGATATTCTTATCTGTAAAATCGGCTAACAACTGAAGAACCGAGCGTACTTCTATATCCTGAAAGTTCAGCGTAAGTTTGTCACCTTTGTAAATTTTCTTCTTTTTGGCAAGTTGCTCAGCTGTTGTCTTCTTTTCAACTTTATTAACATGAATAATTAGCTGATTACCTTTTCTCACCGTGCTGTAGTTGAAGTCCCCTCGAACAAACACCTTTACTTGAGAATCTGCACCACGGCTTAATACATTAATATTTTTTACAGGTGTTGCAAAATCCAGAACATTGTAGTTTTTCTGTCCTTGTCCTGCACTAACACCTTTCAGTGTAGCTACCACACTGTTGCCAGCTTTCTTGGTCTCTACTTTAACTCTATTATCAGGTAAGTTAATGATAATACGACCATTCCCTTGCTCATCTCTTCTAAAGTCGACATTACCCACACTTCTTGTTGTTGGGGCATGACGCTTAACAACTGGATGTTTGTGTACAATAGCGGGGGCGGCCTGGCGTTGTCGCTGATTAGCCATAACATGTGAATAACCTTGTGCAACAACAGGGCGTGCAGGTCTTTTCACAGATTGATGTGGACGTGGAGCAACTTCAGGAATAGCAACCGTTCTAGTTTGCACTTGTTTTACAGGTCTTGGTAAAGGTCGTGTTACCGCTTTGATCTGAGTATTTCTCTTTGCAGGAGTTTTCACCATTTGGTTAACCCAGTCCCTATTGCTCTTAGCTGCAGCTTTTTGCTGATGGGGTTGAGTTGCCCCAAGTACTTTTAACCGCAGTTGATTGCCCTGAACTTCGGTAACATATTGCGCTGATTTAGCGAGACTAATGGTAGCTCTCACCCGATGACCCGCCTGAGCTAGCCTAATTTGCTTAATATTACCTTTGCCCTTAAATTGCTTACGCATGGATTTCTTAAAATCTGCGCCCACAAAGTCGAGTACCAATCTAGGGGGATTCTGTAGCATGAAACCTTTAGGCGTCTTTGCCGCAGTGTCAAAATTAAATAGCACTTCGGAGACACCGGATGATACGGATGAATTGATTCCCGTTAACTCTAAAGCATTGGCATGAGTTGCTATACTGATTGCCACGGGTAGCAGTGCTAATTTCAATAGACGGTCTATTGTTTTCATGTTGTTAACCTATTTCTAAAATTTTTATTATTGGGGTCTGTATTTTTATGTATTGCCCGATGAGTTGTTTTAATTATTCGGTTCTCAATGCAATAGCATTTTCTTTTGGTTTATAGCCTCCGAAACCGTTAGGAACGATTTCGCTCAGGTTTATTCTAGCTTCGGTTATTTCGTTAACTTTGCCAAAATTTTTGCCCAGATAATTACCTTTCCTGATACGTTGAATACCGCCATCAGGGATTTTTATTAACCCCCAAAGCTCACCTTTACGATGTACAGTACCTACCATCATTAAACTATCTAAGGGAAAACCCTCCAAAAACTCTGGAATTCTGGTTGTGTCAACTTCAACACCATTCTCGACTCTCAGTACTTCGGAAATGGCGCTAACCACAGGTGCCAATATTGACACATCAAATGGGTCTATATCTTGTTCGGGATAGACAAAACGTAGATAAGGTTTGATAGCCGGAATAGGCGCTATGGGTATGGAGGCTCTACTTTTTACACTAGCTATATAACCTTCGAGTTCTTCTTCTTTATTACCGTTACATCCCGCTAAAATAGAAACCATAGTCGTGAAAATGACAAGGTGTAGAGCATTCTTTCCGGTATTTCTTTTGATAGTCATTACTCATCCCCTCCTTCACTAAGATAGCGATAAGTCTTGATGGTAGCTTTCATGGCGAGTTTTTTCTCACCAGAAGGCTTTAAGCTAATATCATCAATGGTAACAATCCGCGACAGACCTGATATATCACTCACAAACGCGGCTAGTTGAGCATAACTGCCACGTGCTTTTAAGATGATCGGCTTGACTGCATAGAATTCTTTGCGTGATTCTGCCCCAGGCTGAAACAAATCAATATCCAGCCCATGAAAGATACCTTTTTCAGAGATGTCCAGAATCAGTCCTGGAATCTCAGTTTCACTGGGTAACTGACGAACTAATGTACCAAACGAAAATCGCATCTCTTCAAGTTGTTTTTTATACGCCGATAACTGACTGGCCTTTTCTTGCTTTTTCTCAAACGACCTTTTCAAATCGACTTCTTTTTGCTCTACATTCTCTAAAACATCAAACTGCTCAACGATAATCAGCTTGAATCCCAAAAAAAGAACTAAAGCAAAGATGGCTGCTATAGCTCCCATTCTAATGGGCAGTGGCACATTGGAAGGATCATCTACGAGGCTATTTAAATCTTGGATATCCATAACGTCAGTCCTCCTTTGTTATTGATTTTGGTTTCAATAATTGGGTAACATTGAGTACAAATTTTCGCAACCTTATGTCGCCTTGTTTTTTATCTTTTGACAGGATGTTTAGGCTAGAGGAGCTTAACCAAATTGAATCATCTAACCTTTCCATATAACTAGAAACACGTGCATTAGATTCTGACTTGCCGACAAGTTTGATAGTATTGCCCTTTTGCTCTAGGCTGGTCAGGTATAAACCTTGTGGTAAAGATTTCACCATCTCATCAAACAAATGAACGATGCTAGGTCGAGTTGACTGCAAGGTGTCGATAATCTCTATTCTGTCCAATAAGGCTTTACGCGTAGCATCCAGTATCTTGATTTCAGCAATGGTTTTTTCAAGGCTCTTGATTTCCGTGGTTAAGCGCTTATTTCTTTGTTCTTGATAGCTAATATTTCCCTCCATCCAGCTATATCCACTTAACACAGTAAGTACTCCAAAAGCGACAGCAGAAATAGCAACCATCATAAACTGCTTACGGCTTTCTTCTCTGGCCTCTTCACGCCAAGGTAATAAGTTTAATCCAGCCATTAATCAAATCCTCTCAGAGAAAGCCCAGTTGCAACGAGCAAAGCAGGTATGTCATTAGTGAATCGTGACGGGTTAATGCGTGAACTTAAACTCATTTCAGAAAAAGGATTCACTAACGTGGTGGGAATGTTGACGGAGGCTTGTATTTGCTCATCAATACTTGGAATACTCGCGCTTCCTCCCGATAATAATATTTTGTTGACTGCTGCTTGCTGCGTTGAAGCATAATAGAATTGTAAGAAACGATTGACCTGTCTCACCATATTGTCTCGAAACGGGTCTAGTACTTCAGGAATATAGCCTTCCGGTAAATCACCTGTTTTCTTGGCTAAACCTGCTTCCTGAAAACTCAAACCGTAGCGCTGCATGATTTCTTCTGTTAACTCTTTACCGCCAAAAGCTTGTTCTCTTGAGAAAGTAACTTTACCGTTTTCAAACACCGTCATGCCAGTCATGGATGCGCCAAAATCTACCACCGCTACCACATCAAGTTCATGTACGTCTTTCACCAAGGTAGAAAATAACAACTCCAAAGAATGTGATTCTAAATCGACCACATCAACCTTAAGCCCCGCTATCTCTGCCGCAGCCACACGCGCCTCTACATTCTCCGAGCGTGTTGCAGCTAGTAATACGTCAACGGACTCATTGGAATGCCTGGACTCTCCTAAGACTTCAAAATCAAAATTAACCTCATCCATTGGATAAGGTATGTGTTGCTCAGCCTCAAGAGTGATATTAGATTCCAAATCACTTCCTGAAAGAGAGGAGGGAAGGGAGATAATTTTGCTGATGGCAACAGAAGAAGGAATCCCTAAAGCACAACGCCTACTTTTAGTACCACTGTTTTTCAGAATGCGTCTTATTGCTTCACCCACGGGTTCAGGATCAAGCAGGTCTCTTTCCTGAAACGAACCTTCGGGAAGAGGGACAACATTATAGCTTTCCAGTTTAAATTTCTTGCCAGATTTTGATAACTCAATCAACTTTACAGCTGACGAGCTGATATCAATGCCAAGCATGTTGCTTTTTTGTCTAAGTGAGAACACCAATATACCTTCTTTTTATTATTTTTCATTTAAGATATTTCTAACCATTTAATGGGGTAGAAGTATCTTTGGTTTGGCTCGGTTTTTTCCGATACTTAATACGGCTAATCCTAACAAGAATGTATTTTGACTGCGGAATTTAATAGATAAGCGGTTTGGAATGCTTTAAAATACTGCTCTTCGACATAGGTGTATCATATGGATACCTCTGATTAAGTTGAATGGATTTCTCAAAAGAGGAGGTTGTTCCTGTTTTGTTTAAAAGATGAGTGAATATTCATTCTGTTGGGGGAATTTTTTAAACTAAATTAAGGGCGATTTCAGCTTTGAGATAACTGCTCAGACTTGATCAAGAGCCCCCTATAACATATTACAATTATAACAGGTCACGATAGGTCACTAAATGCTTTGGCTAACATGGATAAAACGTTTTATTTTCTGGATTTTAGGTCCAGCACTACTCCTATTCACTCTGGGAATAGTAGGTCTTGTTTTCGTTTGGTCATACTACACCCCCCAGCTACCTAGTGAAGAAGAATTAAGAAGCAATGTTTCGTTACAACTCCCGCTTAGAGTTTACAGCAAAGAAAAGAAGTTAATTGCTGAATTTGGTCAGTATAGACGCCGCCCGGTAAAGGTCGAAGATGTCCCTGACAACCTTATTCATGCTTTTATTGCGATTGAAGATTCCCGTTTTTATCAACATAACGGGGTTGATTTTTATGGTGTGGCACGTGCCATTGTCGCTGCCTTAAAAACACGCAAGGTCAGTCAGGGTGCCAGTACGATTACCATGCAGGTAGCACGTAACTTTTTCCTTGATCGTCGAAAGAAACTGGAACGTAAAATAAAAGAAATATTTCTTGCTAGTAAAATAGAAAAAATATTTAGCAAAGATGAAATAATGGAGCTCTATCTCAACAAGATATTCCTTGGCAAGCGCTCTTATGGCGTGGGTTCTGCTGCCGAGGTTTACTATGGAAAAAAAGTAGACGAACTGACTCTTGCTCAAAGCGCCATGATTGCGGGCTTACCCAAAGCACCTTCAGCTTATAATCCGGTGATTAATCCAAAGCGCGCTAAAATACGTCGGGACTATATTCTGCAACGTATGCTCAAACTAGAGCATATTGATCAGTCACAATATAACGAAGCTATAGCGGAACCCTTAACGGCTAAAATACACGCACGAGCTAAAACAGAAACGGCTGCCCCTTATATCGCAGAAATGGTTCGGCAAGATGTGATCAGTCGATTTGGCGAGGACTTGGTTTATCGCACAGGTATGAAAGTTTACACCACTATTGATAGTGCAGAGCAAGAAAATGCCGTGGGTACGCTACGTAAACACCTGATTAGCTATCATAAGCGTCATGGTTACAGAGGGCCTGAAGATCATATTGAACTTGACGAATATGCTTCTACCGACAGCTTGCAGAAAAAAATTAGCAGCTACTCCACTTATGCACATTTGATCCCTGCGGTAGTCACCGCAAGCTCGGAAAAACAAGCCACCTTGAAAACCTCCACTGATGAAACGATAACCTTGTCTCTAAAAAGGCTTAAATGGGCGCGTAAATACATCAATGAGAACCGCCGAGGAAAGTCACCAAAAAAAGTGAGTGATGTGCTAGCGTCTGGCGATATCGTTAGAGTGAGTCAAAATGAAGATAAAAGCTGGAGTCTGACGCCCTTGCCTTTGATTTCAGGCGCGATAGTATCCATGAACCCGGATAATGGAGCTGTACTCTCGGCAGTAGGTGGATTTGATTACCACCAAACCAAATTCAATCGAGCAACTCAAGCGAAACGTCAACCGGGATCCAGCTTTAAACCTTTTGTTTATTCATCTGCACTAGCCAAAAACTATTCTCCTGCTAGTGTTGTTAACGACGCTCCTGTTGATATCCCTGGTAGTTCCTGGAAACCTAAAAACTATAGTGGAGAAAACTATGGCCCAACTAGATTGCGTCATGGGTTAAAAAAATCAAGAAACCTCGTGTCTATCCAGCTATTACGCGAAGTCGGCATTCACTATGCCAGAAACTATGTGACCAAATTTGGTTTTAATAAAGCCGAGGTTCCTGCAGACTTGACGATGGCACTGGGTACGGGTTCAGTTACACCGATGCAATTAGCAGGGGCCTATTCAACCTTTGCCAATGGTGGGTTCAAGATTCGACCACATTTTATTACCCATATTACCGACCATGAAGGTGATACCATTTTTCGCATCAACCCTGAAACAGCGTGCCGAAACTGTACTACTGACCAAGAAAGCAAAACGATTGCCACCGACTCTAGCCCAGTCAAAGCCGCTAAACGAATCATGAAACCTTATGTGCGCTATCAGATTACCAGCATGCTACAGTCTGTTGCGCGCTCTGGCACAGCTGCTCGAACCCGGTCACTAAATCGTACTGACATCTCAGGTAAAACAGGCACTACTAATGAACAAAAAGATTCCTGGTTTGCCGGTTTTACACCAAAAAAAGTAGCGATAGTCTGGATGGGTTTCGACCAGATTCAACCGATGGGCAAACATGAAACAGCAGCAAGTCTAGCACTACCAACATGGATAGATTTCATGAAAACTGCCCTTAAAGATGTTCCTCAGGTTGCTCTTAAACCACCTAAAGGCATGTTTAATGTTTCCGTTGATGGCTTAACGGGGTTTATTGCTGACAATCAATCGACTGAAGTTTTCCCAGAGCTTTTAACTAAAGCACAAATTCCTGACAAAGTACCTCGGGACTTCGCTTATAATGAAAATATACTACGCGTAAATAACCCTACACACCCGACTATTGACCTTACGGGTGCTGACGAGTCACTTACCAACAGAATGAATATTGAATATTTTGGAAATGGCGAGAACCCCGTTCGCACCAGAACGATCATTATTGACAATGAACGCTTCGAAATACCGGAACAATTATTCTAAATTTATTTGCAACTCCTGAGCGACTCTATTCATTAGATTTTCGTTCTAGTACAACTGCTACCACTCTATTTCCTAGGAGGCTGTCCGAGAACGAGGCTTCTTAGTTCTCGGACAGGCTCCTAGACATTATGACTCTAACTAACAACCGACAAGTGATTGCTAATGAAGCGGCTCGGCTGCTTTATGAAGAAGGCTATCGTGATTATTTTGTAGCCAAGCAAAAGGCAGCGCAACGGCTTGGCTGTGCAACCGACAAATCGAATCAACCCACTAATCAAGAAATTCATCAGGCACTGCTGAAACGTCGACAAACACTGGCTACCGAAGAAGAAAACTTGCAGCTTCAAGAGCTACGCAAAGTAGCGTTAGAAGCAATGGAATTCCTCCAAGCCTACCTGCCCATGCTGGTTGGGGGCGTTACCGATGGCACCGCAGGCATCCACTCGCCTGCAATACTTCATTTATTTTCTGCTACCCCCGAAGAAGTGATGTTTTTTCTGGAAGACAATAAGATTCCTTTTCAAACACAAGAGCGCAGCGTTCGAATTCGGGGCATGCGGATCACATATCCCTTGTTACGTTTTTATGCTGACGACTTTGAAATTGAACTCGTTATCTTTGAAGAGGGTGCACCTGCACCAATAAGCGCGATTACAGGGAAAGCCATGGAGCGATTACCTATTAATACAGTGAGAAAATTAATAAGCTGACGTAACATCTCCCCATTCAGCTTGCAATGCCGTCAAACCTGCAACTACTGCCGTTTCGGCACGTAATATTCGAGGACCAAAGGTGATGGTACTTATGTTGCTTTCATTTAATAACTGTTCTTCAGCATGGCTATAACCTCCTTCGGGACCTATAAGCAGATCTACATTATTCTCCTGTAACGCTATGCCTTTTAATGTGGTCAAGGCTGTGGGTAACAGTGCAATACGCATTGCGGTGGTAGGTTGTTGCAAATAGCTTTGCAGGCTGTTTATGGGTGTGAGGATTTCAGGGATTTTGGTACGACCTGATTGCTCACATGCGCTAATAATAACTTTTCCCCAGTGATGCATTTTTTTCTCTAATCTATTGGCTTTTATTTGGATCACACTGCGCTCGGTATTGAGCGGCTGGATAGCATTCACACCAAGCTCTACGGATTTTTGTATGGCAAAATCCATTTTGTCGGGTTTTATTAATGCCAGTACCAGTTTAGTACTCAGTGGGGATTCTCTACTAACGGCATCAAATGAATGAATTTCCACTTTTGCTGACCGCTTACCTACCTCAGTGAGAGTGGCTTGAAACTCTCCTGATTCTCCATTGAATAAAATAATAGAACTGTCTGGCTTAAGACGCATAACCTGAATAGCATGCCGGAAGTTTTCGGGAGATAAGTCAATGCTAACTCCAACTTGCAGAGGTTGAGCTTGATAGAAACGCGGTATACGCATAAGTAGTATGGTTCTCAGTACTAGGTGACTATGCGATAATCCCAGATTAAATTGAAATGTCAAGAAATCCAACTGAGGAACAGCATGAACCAACAAGGTGTTTTTGTTACAGGGACAGATACGGATGTAGGTAAAACCTGGGTGGGACAAATGATTATTCATCAGTTGATTCGTACAGGTATTAATGTAGTGCCAAGAAAACCCGTTGAGTCAGGCTGGCAAACGGACATTAAACAAACAGATGCATGGCTTCTTGCCCATGCAGCAAGCAAAATAGAAGAGCTTGAACGTGTTTGTCCAAATCGTTTAGAAGCCGCTGTATCTCCAGTACGAGCTGCGACTTTAGAAGGAAAAAGTTTGCACATAAAGGAAATAAAACAACAATGTCTCAATGGCGTAAATCCCAATGATTTTCTTTATGTAGAGGGTGCTGGAGGCTTTTTTTCTCCTTTAGCTAGTGATGGTTTAAATGCGGATCTCGCAAAAGGATTAGGGTTGCCTGTATTGCTAGTTGCAGAGGACAAGTTGGGTTGTATTAATCACATTTTATTGAGTCTTGCGGCGATTAATCATTACGGTTTGTCAATCAAGGGAATCATCCTGAATACTAAAAAAGAAGTTGAGCGTGAAGCAGAAATGAACAACTTTGAAGATTTACAAGGTTTAATAAACACACCCGTGTTGCAGGTTTTCTATCAACAAGAAGCCATTTCGGAGCAAATGCTTGAGATATTGTTCAACCTAAAAAACGCAGTTGAAACGTAGCGAGAATGACTAGAGTGCTGAAGATAAGGGAGTTTCTGGAA
>CAZDMX010000036.1:0-3494 GCA_964506085.1 uncultured Thiothrix sp.
AAAAAAACCAATATCTTTTTTAATCACTACCGACTGTGTAAGCCTGATACTTTCAGGGATAATATGCCATTTATATTCATGTCCACCGTAGGTTTTTTCAAGCAACCCTGGAGTTCCAAGATTGTATCTAAAACCATTCATTTCTGGGTTTGTCAGGTTCTTTATTGCGCTAGAAATTCCCAAGCCAGAGGCGATTTCTGGATTATACCAGGTGAGATAATCATCACAATGATGGTTGCCGGCATATTGATGGATGACACAACAATTAACGCCTACTAATTTTTTTCCTTGAAAATAAGTATCAATTTTTAGTGAGGCACGTTGTGTTCGTTCTATCGTATCAAGCCATGAAAGGGTTTCTTCAAGATAGACATTGTAAGGCGTACAACCAAAACGACCACGCTGTTCCCATATTTGCTGCATCCAGAACCAGGCTGCTTCAATATCGTTGAGGTTGCCAGCACTCAGGGTAAACTGATCTGTCGCGTTAAGTTTTCGATAGAAGTCCTTGCGTCTTGAGTGCGACAGTAACTCCCAGTAGTCATCTAACGGCAGGCAATAAGCGCTTGCGGTCGGCATTTGTTGTGCAAAACTTAAATCCAAATTAGCAACAATGTCATTGTCTAAATATGCGGATGTTAAATCTGCTAATACATGTTCTGCACCCGGTGTATAAGTGGCACTAATAGGAGGAGAGTTTGACATAGCTGGAATATATGAAAGCACATCAACGGGATTCCATCTAAAATTTCCAACGGGTAAATATCCGATTAACTTCCCATGGCTATCAAGGCTGGTTAGTATTCTGGCATTTTCCATGTCCGGGTATTTAAAGAGCTCTTTAACAATAGCTGGAGCTGCATATAACGTACCATCGTCTAATAGTTCGACAATCTCTAATTCTTTATTATTCATGTGGTTGTTATTCTAGTAAGAAAAAGATTACTGTTCAGATAACTTAATTTGAGTCTAAACATTGGCTGAATTGCTTGGCATTGTAATGAATAAATGCGGAATAACTACTAATGCCTGCTTTGGTTTTAGTCATACCATTAGGGCTTAACTCAATTGTTTTTATAGGTAAATTTTCAGTGATTGTCTGGATGATATTTTTGTTGTTATTGGGGGCAACTATCAAACACTTTATGTTGAGTGCTTTGATGGATTTTCTCAACTGGTAAATGGTTTTCAACCCAGGTGGCAGACCTTCCTGAAGACTGATGACATGGGGTTCAGAAAGACCATAGGCACGTTCAAAATAATGCCAGCTATCATGAAAAACCAGATAGGGCTTACCTTTTAAAGGTTGTAATTTAGATTGTGCAACCCGATGGGCGTGATAAATTTCCTGCTTTAGTTGTTCGTTGTTTTTTGAATAGTTTTCAGCATGTTTCGGATCAATCAGGCTGAGCTTCTGAGTAATATAATCAGCTAATAATGTTACCTGGTTTGGGTCAAGCCAGATATGATAGTCATTAGTAGAATGATGGGCTCGATGATGCTGTTCAGCACTGTGATTGTCACCGTGGTTACTGGCAGAATGGTTATGGCTGCCTCTAACGGGTAGCCACGCTATTCCGGCAGCATGGCTTAATGAAATAACCGGCTTGTTCTGATCAAACAATGAGTTTAGAAAAGTCTCCATGTTTTCTGAAATACGGATCACCATATCAGCATGGGCAATTTTACGCAGATCAGACGGACGTAAACTATAATTATGTAAATTCATCCTGGCAGAGATTAGCAGGGTCGATGTGGCATGTTGCCCTACGATATCGTTTACCAATAACTGAATAGGTTTAATGGTGGAGAGTATGGTTAGTTTTTTTGTTTGCGCATTACTACTTGAAGTCGTAAATACAGTCAGTAAAAAAAAGAGTACAATGCCGCTCCATTGAGGTGAATGAGTGATATCACTACTCCTACTTCGAGTTCTGCTTCTAAATGGCACATAAGGTAAAGGTAATAACTGAATCATCATGAGCGACAGTCTAACATCCCAAAAACTAGTATCATTGCGAGATATTAGCCTGTCTATTGGCAACCGTACAATCCTGCATGAAATTAGTTTGGAACTACAAGCAGGTAGTATTCTTAGTGTGATCGGCCCAAATGGCGCGGGCAAGTCAACATTGCTACGTATTTTGCTAGGTTTACAGCAAGCAGATTCAGGTGAAATATTTCGACAGGAAAATCTGCGGATTGGTTATGTGCCGCAAAAAGTAGTGATTGATGCACAACTGCCACTGACGGTGAAGCATTTTGTGCAACTGGGTGGTGTAAAGAAATCCGCTCAAGTGAAAAACGTGTTGACAGAAGTGGGCGCTAGTCATGTCATGAATAACCCGGTTCAAGCACTGTCAGGTGGTGAGTTTCAACGGGCGTTGCTGGCTCGTGCCTTATTACGTGATCCGCAATTACTGGTATTAGATGAGCCAGCGCAGGGTGTTGATGTGAATGGTCAAGCGCAGCTTTATCAACTCATAGACCAGCTGGTTAGAGAGCGAGGCTTTGGGGTCATTATGGTGTCTCATGATCTGCATTTGGTCATGGCTAAGACCGATAAAGTATTGTGCCTGAACCAACATATTTGTTGCAGCGGATACCCCGAAGATGTAAGCAAACATCCAGAATATATGAATCTGTTCGGTGGTTTATCAGCAGCATCCGGTATTGGAGTTTATACCCATCATCACGATCATGAGCATGAACTGGATGGTCATGTCAGTCCGCTAAAAGATGGCGATAAATGTGGGGCGCATGAACATGGATGATTTTATTCTGCGCGCACTAGCTGCGGGTATACTGGTTGCTGTGCTTACCGGCGCATTGGGTGTGTTTATCGTCTGGCGTCGTATGGCATACTTTGGTGATACGGTTTCACACGCTTCTTTATTAGGCGTCTCATTAGGTTTTTTATTGGGTATTAGTGTCAATATCGGCATTATTCTGGCAAGCCTTAGCGTCGCGCTTTTAATGATCATTCTGCAACGTAAACGTGGGCTAAGTAATGACACTGTGCTTGGAATTCTTGCACATAGCGCTTTGTCGCTGGGTTTGGTTGTACTGGCATTCGTCGAGGGAATAGCGGTTGATTTAAATGCGTGGTTGTTTGGTGATATTTTAGCGGTTTCAAATCAAGATTTACTGATTTTTGGAGTGGTGACGGTACTAGTTCTGGGTTTGTTAATCCTTATTTGGAGGCCGCTACTATCATTGACCGTGCATGAAGATTTAGCAAAGGTAGAAGGTGTGAATGTTGCTTTGATTAGCACCATCTACACGTTGCTCATAGCTCTGACGATAGCCGTCGGCATGAAAGTTATCGGAGCCCTGTTGATTTCCTCAATGTTAATCATTCCTGCGGCAGCGGCTCGAAAATTAGCCGACACTCCGAGTAAAATGGTTTTAACTTCTATTTTTATTGGGATTCTGGCAGTTTTAGGCGGATTAGGACTTTCTTATTGGAAGGACACTCCCGCAGGGCCTTCTAT
>CAZDMX010000036.1:3594-10058 GCA_964506085.1 uncultured Thiothrix sp.
TCTCATGGCTAAAGAACTTTTTATTATGCGTCATGCGAAATCATCATGGAAAACGGATATAGCTGATATCTCTCGCCCACTTAGCAAACGGGGCATTGATGCTGCACAGCGAATAGGAGATGGTTTAGCTCGACTTGGCTGGGTACCTGAGAAGATCCTAGTTTCTCCCGCTAAGCGTACACGACAAACATGCGAAATTATTAACCTAGGGACGCCTGTTGAAGAAGAGAGGAGAATTTATGAAGCCAGCCTTGGGGATTTGTTTGATGTCCTGACTGACGTACCTGAAAACATAAATAAACTGATGATTATTGGACACAACCCTGCTTTAGAAGAGCTGTTACTTCATCTGGCTCCTGCCGCTGAGCGACAGAAAAATGGTAAGCTTCTGACCACAGCGAATGTGGCCCGCATTGGGCTAGAAGGAAGCTGGAGTAGTTTGAACACTCGAAGAGGCACACTGCTTGGACATATAAGACCTAAAGACGACTACATGGATGCAGAAGGTAGGGCAATGCAGGAGCAACTTGCCGAAATGGATGATTAGCTACAAAACCAGATAACAAAAACAAGGTAACCATAAACAAATAATGAACGACATAATCTACTCCATCATACTTAGTATGATGCCGATTGCAGAATTGCGCGGAGGGATACCCTATGCACTAGCTAATGGTATCAATCCAGTAACAGCCTATTTAATATGCACTGCGGCAAATATTTTGGCCTTTCCTATTGTTTATTTGTTTCTAGGAACTTTTCATAATCTTTTTTACAAAATGCAATGGTACAGCGACTTGTTTGAAAAACTGGTAGTGCGCACACGCAGCAAAGTAGAAGCAAATTTAGATAAATGGGGCTTTTGGGGGTTGATGGTCTTTGTGATGATTCCTCTACCTATAACGGGAGCTTACACAGGGAGCTTTGCAGCTTGGGTCTTCGGTATTGAAAAAAAGAAAGCTTTCCTGGCGGTGTCGCTGGGTGTGCTGATCTCAGGGCTTATTGTGACCGCTATTTTCTTGTCAGGTGCAGAACTCTTCCACTTTTTATTGAAAGAAGTATAAGTAGAGGAAAATAAGTTTCATTTTCTCCGATTTTAGGTGATCTGATGCGAAGAGTCTTGTTTATTTTTTCTTGCCAGATCATAAACACGGAACGAATATATTGTATAGAAAACGGACAAGATTGAATAAATCAAGGTAGACATTGTTCCCATCAGACTGGGTGTGCTATCTGAATCATTAAATACCAGTACCGCATAGTAAGGCACAAAAAGAACGACGCTGATAACAATATATCCCCCCAAAATAGTCCACATATAAGGTTGCGTTGATTCCCAGCTATTTGTTAAAGCCTCAAACGGAGGTTTGTCATTTAACAGAAGCTCGAATTCCGCAAAGGCAAGTCGTATCGCTAATATTATTCCTGGAATAATAAATAAAAATAGCCCTGAAATAACAGCAACTCCTACTAGTATGGAAAGCATCATATAAGGAAGCCAGAACTTTACTGCTGCTTTCCAGGCTGTTTGAGTTTTGATGGGTTCTCCATTAATAACAGAAGCTATATAGAAAATAGTGGCTCCGGCATAAACAGGATGAACGAGAAAATCAATTATTCTTAGATAAAATAAGCGGCTTGTTGAAGCAGTATCATCGGTGACACTAGATGATACGATGGCTGAGAATATCTCGACTGGGATGAGAATGGGAAGAATTATCCATATAAAGACTCCTAAATGGCTTATGAAGAACCGCCAACTATCTAATAATAAGGGTTGAATCATCTAGTACATTGTCCAATATCTTAATAAAAGCTGGTTAGCCATAGTCTTATTTTCATACCCCATTTACTTGTTAAACCCATGGTTTTAAAACGAACATGACCATTAGCATCTATAAAAAAGGTAGCGGGAACTCCAGTGACTCCGTATTTTTTTGCCAGTTCGCCCTCATTGTCAACAATAACGGGCCATGTCTGAATATTTCTCTGCATCATATACTTTTTCACATCATCATTGCTTCCTGATTGAAAAGCAATCGTCAAAAGTTGCAGCTCTGAATCAGAGTTTAGATCGGATACGCTACCTTCTTCAAATTTACAAATGGGACACCAACTTGCCCAGAAATGGAGCAGCAAAGGTTTTCCCTTATATGAACTTAGGTTTGCGGGTTCGCCGCTAATAAGAGTTGATTGAAAAAGAGGAGCTTCGCCCTTTACCATATCCCGTTGTTTCCACGCTAAAATAGCTGTCAAAATGATAAGAAAAAATGCAATGTTTCTTAACAGTTTTATAAATTGGGATTTTTTAGAGAGTTTTTTTTGTTCTGACATGATATGCCCATGATGAAGTAGACGGGTAGTATACGTTAAAATTATTCCAAGGGCTTAAAGTTTAGGGTTTGGCTTTATAGGAAAATGACCCTCGTTATAAACTACGCCCGTTTAACATCAAGAATGCTTTGTAACTGTGATAATTTACCCAGCACCCCTTCCAACTGAGCCGCATTTTCTACTTGCACGGTAATATTGATAATAGCTTTTAATGTATTATCTTCATGTTGAATACCGATATCAAGAATATTGACCCTTTCGGTTGCCAATACGCTTGTGGTATCACTCAACAATCCTGGGCGATCCAATCCTGCCACCTGAATATCAACAGAATAACTTCGCTTTTCCTCTCCCCAACTAACGACAACCAATCTTGATTGTTGTTCTTCTGAAAGGTTTTCCAGCTTAATATTGGGACAATTATTACGATGAATCGAAACTCCCCGACCTAAAGTAATGTACCCTACGATGCTATCTCCTGGAACTGGCTTACAACAGTTCGCTATATTAATTAGTATATTGCCAACCCCCTCTACTTGTATGCCCTGTATGTCTATAGCTTGTTTCTGAGCATCGCCTGCTGATTTTCCGTGTGAAAAAACTTGCTTCTTTTTCTGTGCAGATGGCGCAGGTGAGAGCGCATTCGCTATTTGTTGCGCGCTAATATCCCCTCTTCCCAAAGCAATAAGAAATTCATCCTTACTTTGTAGTTTGAACTGATCGACGAGTTTCTTAATATCAATATGAGGGATCACTAGTCGATTAGCTTCACGCTCAAGAACAGCCAAACCATCTTTTTTGTTGGTTTCATGATCTTGTTGTCTGAGCCAGTGGCGTACTGAATTTCTTGCCTTTGAGGATTGTAAATAGCCCAAGGAACTGTTTAGCCAGCGACGTTTAGGTTTCTCTTCTTTCTGAGTAAGTATCTCGACTTGTTGACCATTTTTCAATTGATAGGTCAAAGGCACCATTTTGCCATTCACTTTAGCACCATGACAACGATGACCAATTGAAGTATGCACGGCATAGGCAAAATCTAACGGTGTCGCATGTTGAGGCAAGTCCATGACATCGCCTTTAGGTGTGAGCGCAAAAACACGACCTGAGAAGATTTCCGAACGAAAATCTTCTAATAAATCTCGATCATTGTCCTGTTGAAATAATATATCTCGTATTGATGCAACTGCTTTCTCCATCAGCGCATTTTGCGTACCACCTTCCTTGTATCGCCAATGCGAGGCTACACCTAACTCAGCAGCCGCATGCATATCGTGGGTACGAATCTGAATCTCAATAGTATTTCCGCGAGGGCCGTACACAACGGTATGTAAAGATTGATAGCCATTGGCTTTTCTATTTGAGATATAGTCATCATATTCACTAGGGATATAAGTCCAGCGAGAATGAATCTCCCCCAGTAGCTTATAACAGGCCCCCTGATCTTCAACAAGAATCCGGATCGCACGTAAATCATATAACTGATCAATATTGTCAAGGTTTTTACGTTGCATTTTCTTATAGATGCTGTAGATATGTTTTGGTCTGCCATAAACCTCAGCATTCATTTTTAAGTCAGCAACCAGTTCTTTGACCGAAACTACAAAAGCATCAATATATTCCTCACGCTCTACTCTTTTTTTATTGAGAGCCTTGGCGATCTGCTTATATGTCAGAGGATCAAGATAGCGAAAAGATAAATCCTCCAGCTCCCATTTCATCTGGCTGATACCCAAACGATTGGCTAATGGCGCAAAGATATCCAGTGTTTCCTGGGCTACGCAATGACGTTTAAAATAGCTTGATTGATCTAATATACGCAAGTGATGTAATCGCCAGGCGAGTTTAATAAGCACGGCTCTGACATCATCCACCATTGCCAGCAACATGCGCCTTAATCGTTCTGCTTGTTCCGGCACAGATGGCTGTACCGACTCACCCTTTTCACAATTACGAAATGTGTTCAACCAACGCACACTATTGACCAGTGGTACAAATATTTTACCAAACTCTTCGGTGAGCGTAGAATCCGGTAAGCTATCAATGAAATCTCGGTCACTTAAAATGGCCGCTAGCAGTGTTGTTTGATCAACGTCGAAGCTTCGCAGAATAATTGCGACTTCAATGCTATAAGGGAGATTTTCCTTATCAACACGATTATCCAATGCGAAGTTGATAACTTTTTTTACAAGCTTATCATCCTCTTGCTGATCAGAAACGCATAATAGCTTAGTCAGTTTCTGAGAAGGATTAATAGAATTATGGTTGGATTTCATAGTCGGGAGTTTAACAGGTTTTACACTAGTAAATTATCAGGGTACCAACAGATGCGCTTTTTATTTTGCCGTTTTCTATTCATTTTTTTATTTATTCAGCCTCTGTCTCACGCTGAAACGGTCGTACTGATTCATGGCTATCTGAGTAATAGTTCAGACTGGAAAGCCACTAAAGTTACGCAACCGTTACAGCAGTCCGGATGGGTATACGGGGGGAATTATACCAATACCCACACCGCAGAGTTTGGTGTTATCACTCCTGCTATAACGTCTTTGAAGACTAAAGGTAAACAATATTTCACGGTAGATTTGCCTGCTGATGCGGCTATTGAGCTGCAAGCCCAGGTGCTAGGTTTTTATTTGCAGCACCTTTATGATCAGCGCAAGGAACCCTTGGTGCTTATTGGTCATTCTGCGGGTGGAGTTGTCGCCAGAGCCTGGCTCACTATGCATGCCACCTCCTCAAGCTCACCAGTAGTACCACAGAAAATACCTACTAAAGCACTGATTACTATTGCCTCTCCGCATTTAGGCACACCACTTGCCAGTCTGGCATCATTAGGGACTAAAACGCCTTTAAATGAGGCCGCTAGAATGCTGGGTATAAAAAACTTCAGAAAATCTGAAGCAGTATTTAATGATCTAAAAGAAGAAAAACCTAACACTTATCTATATTGGTTAAACCATTTACAGCACCCTGCTATTTCCTACGTTTCCATTATTCGTAGAAATAAGAAAGGACTGCTTAAAAAGTTTGACTATATTGTTCCCAGAAAGAGCCAGGATATGAATAACGTATCGGCTATACGGGGTCATTCAGCCGTATTATTTACGGTTGGAGATCATTATCTTTCTGAGAGTGATGGTGTTTATATTAGAGACCTATTAACGAGGATTTATCAAAAGTAGTTTGGTTTCTAGACAACCAAGGACAGGCTCTTAGTCAACTTTCTTCTGCTTCTTTGCACAAATACAAATATAGAGGGGTCAGATACAAGGTCTTTATTTTTGCATGCCCTTTCAAGGCATGAGTATCTGTGCAAAATTAAAGACCTGACCCTATTTTTCTTTGCATTTTTCCTCTGACCCCTTTATTTCCCATTCTCTTTATTTGAAACACTTAACCATATCAGTTACACTAATTGATATGGTTATCGTAATTGATACACTGAGAGGTTTTTATGTTAAGAGAAGCACCCGCCATGACGGTACGCCAAAACCTTGGTGAACTACTTAGTGAAGTACAATATAAACGTGATCAGGTGATCATTACTAAAGCAGGAAAACCTGTTGCTGCTTTAATAGATATGCCTTTGTTTGAACGACTGAGGAAAATGGATCAAGAGTTTGAACGAATGACTCTACAGCTCCAACAATCCTTTAGTGACATGCAAGAAGCTGAAATAAATGAATTATCAGAAGAAGCAGTTCAGTATTCACGTAACATTAAGTAACTGATAATAATGAAAGTTGTTATTGATACGAATATATTACTATCAGGTCTCATGTTTCCATCAGGGGCTCCCGGTAGAATAGTTCAGGCTTGGCGTGACAATTGCTTTGAGTTGGTGTTGAGCCAGTTTCAACTGGATGAAGTAGGTCGAGTATTATCTTACACGAAAATACAAAAACGTCTTAAGTGGGATCAAGTCCAGATTGCACAATTTCTCAAACAACTTTTTATGCGGTCAAACTATTTAGGTGAAATATCTGTTGTTGCTGAGGTACCAGCAGATGACAATGACAACCTGATCTTATCTGCCTACATTATTGCAGAAGCTGAATATTTAGTTACAGGTGACATTGGGATACTGGACTTGCGAGAACAGTATAAAATACTAACCGCTAAAGAATTTG
>CAZDMX010000036.1:10074-10402 GCA_964506085.1 uncultured Thiothrix sp.
GGGGTTAGCCATTAGCAGCTCCTAGTCAATAGGCAACAGTTACTTTTTACAGCTTATTTTAGCTATAACAGACCTCACCAATTAACCACAAAACAGCCTTATTTTTTGGACACTCCAGCAGGTTTGTCACCCACTTCGATAAGCAGTAATTTCCCCGATGGCAGTGTGGCTCCAAGAGCACTTAGTTTTCGGCATAGCTGTACTTGAGCTGCTCTGTACCTTGGTTGTTGGAGAGGTTCAATTCGGGCGATGACTTCTGTTCGGGTCGTCTTTATCCAGCCATGGCCAAGGAATCAGGGGACACAATACTTATCTATGAGCGCTAAAC
>CAZDMX010000037.1:0-4760 GCA_964506085.1 uncultured Thiothrix sp.
GAGGATGCAAGAATTAAATTAAAATCACTTTACCCATCAATACAAACTTGATGGAATACTAGTGTCCCATACAACAATATTACAGGGAATCCTAGTAAATAACTTATTTCAATAATATCTTAAGCATTTCATAATAAACTTCTTCAAGTAACTCAAGGTCAGCTACTTTCACACACTCATTGACCTGATGAATCGTTGCATTTATCGGCCCAAGTTCTAGCACTTGCGCTCCAGTAGGTGCGATAAAACGTCCATCTGATGTCCCACCAGAGGTGGATAGCTCGGTGTTGGTTCCTGTTACTTTTTTGATTGAGGATATGGCAGCAGCAACTAATTCCCCCTCAGCAGTTAGAAAAGGCTGACCTGATAGATTCCAATCCAGCTTATATTCGAGTTCATGTTTTTGTAATAATGCTTCTACCTGTGATTGTAACTCTTCTGCAGTTACCTCGGTCGAAAAACGAAAATTACAGATGATCTCTGCTTCGCCTGGAATAACATTGGTAGCGCCTGTACCGGCATTGATATTAGAAATTTGAAAGGTAGTGGGTGGGAAAAATTCGTTACCTGCATCCCACTGCATGTGTGTTAGCTCAGTGAGCATGGGAGCTGCAAGATGAATAGGGTTATTGGCTAAATGTGGATAAGCCACATGACCCTGTTTGCCAATAATAGTCATCGTACAGCCTAAAGAACCTCGACGACCATTCTTGATGATATCGCCTAGTGTTTTTGTACTGGAGGGTTCACCAACAAGACACCAATCAATTTTTTCATTGCGATTCTCTAGTGTTTCTATCACTTTTACAGTGCCGTTCTTTGCTGGGCCTTCTTCATCACTGGTTATTAAGAAAGCGATGGAGCCTTTATGATCAGGATGATCAGTGATAAAGCGTTGCACGGCAATAGTCATCGCAGCGACACTACCCTTCATGTCGGCAGTTCCACGACCGTACAACATGCCATCACGTATGACGGGATCAAAGGGGCCAGACTCCCATTGTTCCATAGGCCCTGTGGGTACGACATCGGTATGTCCTGCAAAGCAGAAGAGGGGAGCTTGATTACCTTTACGGAGCCAGATATTTTGAACTTCATCAAAATCCAGTCGTTCAGTTTTGAATCCTAATGGTTCTAACTGTGCGCTTAATAATGCTTGGCAGCCTTTATCGTCCGGGGTTACAGAATCGCGGGAAATAAGTTGCTGGGTTAGTTCTAGGGTAGTGGTCATAAGTATCCGGTTCGCAATCTACAGAAAAGCTTGCTGATATTCAGCTTCTTTAAAACCAACAAGCTGCTGATCAGCTGTTTCAATGACGGGGCGTTTGATAATAGTGGGTTGGTCTTCCATCACGTGTATAGCTAGAGTTTCATCCATGTTTTGTTTTGTCTCATCTGGAAGGTTGCGCCAGGTGGTACTGCGTTTGTTGAGTAATACTTCCCAACCGAGCTGGTTTACCCAATGACGTAACTGTACAGGATTTACGCCTTGCTCACGATAGTCATGAAATTCATATTCAATATGGTTCGCTTCCAGCCATTTTCTGGCTTTTTTGATGGTGTCGCAGTTATTGATTCCATACATGATATTCATGGTGTTTTCCCTGATATATTTATTTTGGTGGACGTTGGAGAGGAGTATATAGCTATGTGCTTAACTTGCAAATATGGGTATACTGTGCCGCTTCATTAATCCAACCTAAAAAACAGGGTATTAGGTGGCAAGACGCCCAGCAATTAAAGATGAACGTCATGAACTGACATTATTCCGAACTCGTGCTTTGATCGCCGGTTTGTTCGTCACTTTAGCTGTGCTTGGCATTATCTTCAGGTTGTATTTCTTGCAAGTTTCCCGTTATGAGCACTTTACCCAATTATCCCGCGAGAATTATCAAAAACGTATTCCAGTACCGCCAGTGCGTGGTGAAATCTTTGACCGCAATGGTGTGTTGCTAGCAGGGAATCATATTCAATATGTACTCGTTGTGGTACGAAACGAAGTCAAAGACATGGACTTTAAGCTTGATCAATTACGGCAAATGATGTCGATGACAGAAGGCGAAATTAAAAAAATCAAGAATAAAATAAGGGTTAATAATCGTTATCAACCGGTCACTATTAGAAGTAATCTAACCGATCAGGAAATAGCTATATTTTCATCCAATCGACCACGATTTGCAGGTTTTGACCTTAAACTTCAAATGGAACGATATTACCCTTTGGGAGCGATTGCGGGTCATATTCTGGGTTATGTCGGGCGCATAGACAAAAAAGATCTAAAACGTATAGATAATGAAGAATACAAAGGTTCTAGCCACATCGGTAAGTCGGGTCTGGAAAAAACCTACGAGATGCTGCTGCATGGCAAATCTGGTTATCGCTTAGTGGAAGTAGATAGTCATGGGCAGCATAAAAAATTACTGGATGAGCAAAGGCCTATTGCTGGACAAGACCTGTATTTAAGCCTGGATATTGATTTGCAGATCAAGGCAGAGCAGGTTTTAAAGGAACATAACGGAGCCGCAGTGGCGATAGATCCCAACAATGGTGAAGTATTGGCGATGGCGAGTATTCCTGTTTATGACCCCAATATGTTTGTCGATGGTATTTCACACAAAAATTACAGTGCATTACGTGAAGACCCCGATCGTCCACTCTACAGTAGAGCTTTTCAAGGAATTTATCCGCCAGGCTCAACTATAAAACCGATGGTTGCAATAGCGGGTTTGCAAACTGGGGTCACAAATCCTCGCCGGTCTGTTTATGGCAAAGGTTATTTTTCAATACCAGGCAGTAGGCATAGATATCGTTGTTGGAAGAAAAGCGGTCATGGGCATACTCGCATGAACCGCGCTATCTACCAATCTTGTGATGTGTATTTCTATGATCTTGCCTATCGAATGGGGATAGACCGTTTTTCTACCGAATTGAGTAAATTCGGTTTTGGACAGAAGACAGGGATTGATTTACCTCATGAGAAATCGGGTTTAATGCCCACAAAGGTATGGAAACAAAAACGTTTCAACAGCCCATGGTATCCAGGAGATACTGTCAATATAGGTATAGGTCAGGGCTTCTGGAACGCCACTCCTTTACAGTTAGCGCATGCGGTAGGCATTGTGGGCATGCGTGGCAAACGCCCGCGTCCGCACTTATTAAGAGGGGTTCGGGAGTCAAAAGATAAGCCTATTGAGTTGGTTCCTATACAACTGCTACCTCCTGTTGTTTTGTCGGATTCCAGCTACTGGGATCAGGCCATTAAGGGCATGATCCACGTAGTGCATGGAGCAGGAGGAACAGGACATAGATCGGGTGCTGGGGCGGCTTACCAATTTGCTGGGAAGACAGGTACGGCACAGGTTTTTGGTATTGCACAAAATAAAACCTATGACGCCTCTAAATTAAATAAAAAACTTCATGATCATTCTTTATTTGTTGCTTTCGCACCCGCAAAAAATCCTCAAATAGCCTTGTCTGTGATTGCAGAACATGCGGGAGGTGGAAGCAAAGTCGCAGCTCCGATTGCTCGTAAAATTCTTGATGCTTATTTGCTTGAAGAAGAAGATGAAGAAGATGAAGAAGATGAAGGTGTTGTAGAAAAGCCCGATAATAAGAAAAAGCAGAACAAGAAGCGTACTAAAAAGAAGCTTGACAAGCCTAAGAGGAAAACCAATGCGAGATAATAATCAAGCGTATGGACTTGTCAGTCGCCTATTTTCTGGAATCGACTTTATCTTGCTGTCGACAATCTTACTATTAGTGACAGTGGGTATTTTCACCTTGTACAGTGCAAGTGGTGAAGATATGGGTATGGTGAAACGTCAGTTGATTCATTTACTGGTGGCATTTATGGTGATGCTTACTTTTACCCAATTATCCAGTTCGTTACTACAGCAAAGTGCCATATGGGTTTATGTGGCAGGAATTATAGTACTGTTACTTGTTCTGGTTGTAGGAGCAACCGGGAAAGGTGCACAGCGCTGGCTTGATTTGGGTTTTTTCCGTTTCCAACCCTCTGAGATGATGAAGTTAGCAGTACCTTTGATGGTAGCCAGATACTTTGCGGATAAGACTCTGCCACCACGATTCATTGATATCTTCTGGACATTGTTGATAGTGCTTGTGCCCGTTCTGCTGATAGCCAAGCAGCCTGATCTAGGCACTGCATTGCTTGTCGCAAGTGCGGGTATATTTGGTATTTTCTTCTCGGGTATTTCCTGGAAATGGATTTTCAGCAGCATTGTTGCCTTGATGCTTGCGGCGCCAGTTATGTTTTATTATGGCATGCATGATTATCAGCGTCAGCGTGTGCTAACTTTTCTTGATCCCACGTCGGATCGGCTTGGATCTGGCTATCATATTATCCAGTCTTCTATTGCCATAGGTTCTGGCGGTTTTGATGGTAAAGGGTGGTTGAAAGGCGATCAGTCCAGGCTTGATTTTCTACCTGAACGCCATACTGATTTCATCTTCGCTGTATTTGGTGAGGAGTTTGGGCTTGCTGGTGCAATTCTGCTATTGCTCTTGTTTTTGTTTATTATTTACCGTGGTTTGTATTTAGCGGCGAACGGCCGAGATACCTTCTCTCGTTTGCTAGGGGGGAGTTTGGCTCTTACTTTCTTCGTCTATCTTATTGTAAACACTGGGATGGTGAGCGGCTTGTTACCTGTTGTAGGTGTGCCCCTGCCTTTGGTCAGTTATGGTGGCACATCAATGGTTACGTTGATGGGAGCCTTTGGTCTGATGATGGGGCTTAGAGA
>CAZDMX010000037.1:4860-8058 GCA_964506085.1 uncultured Thiothrix sp.
CGCTGTAGGCACTTCTCTCGCTTGTAGATTAGAGGTTTGCTTAAAAACATTTTCTGTTAGAATGGATACTTGGGCAATCTGGTAAAAAAATAATCAAATGAAAAAAATACTAATTCCTGCAGTTTTTACTCTAGTTTTCACACTTCCTTTTGTTTCATCCTGTTCACTAACGGGAAGCAGTCAGTCAGATGATAATAGCGATGCAAAGACTACATCCGCGTGTACAAGTTCTTCAGTGTATCAAGCGAATGGAAAAAAATATCGTACTCTGAAGAGTATAGAAGGCTATAAGGCAGACGGTATGGCGGTGGTGTACAAAAACAAAACTCAAGGTAGCCAAACCACAGGCTGTGAAAGTTTTGACATGAATGGCTTTACAGCAGCCCATCGTACGTTACCACTGCCAACACATATAAAGATAACCAATAAAAACAATGGTAAATCTGTTGTTGTTAAAGTGAATGATCGTGGGCCAGCAACAGGCAATAATCTGCTTCAGGTTACTCCGGCGATTGCTAATTTATTACAAGCGTCAACGACATTTCCCGTTAAGATTGAGGCGATAAGTACTGCAAACATTTCCATACCTTCCGTAGCACCACTGAGCTACACTGCGGCTAACAAGCCCTCTAGTGCATCACACCCATCAATAAGACTCCCAAGACCAAAGCCAGTAGACCGATCTAATGCAGATAGATATTTCATTGTGGTTGGGACATACCCAACAAAAGATGAGGCATTTGATCGTTTCGTTCGAGTATCATCAATTGGTCTTGCCAATGTGGCTATGGAAACACGCAAGCTTAAAGATCGCACTTTGCATATGGTTCGAATTGGTCCTTTTTACGACCAAGATAAAATTGATAGTGTAAAGGATAGATTGCGAAATGATGGTCTGGTTAAATTTAACGTCGTAAAAAACTAAACTGTACCTTGGGTATCGTAATATCTTCTTGTAGAATACACTCACTATTAGCTAACTACTCCCAGTCAAGTTCCTATTTGGCAGGGCGGACTAAATGCGGATCAAATGCAGACCAAATATAGAGCACCCATGATAAAATTACTGAATAAGATATTTTATGCTGTAACGGTATCTTTTTTCCTGACTGGAGCTGTAGCGGCTGCCGAGGAATCTCCCCTAATAAAACTTCCTGATATTGTTGCCGATAGTTACTTATTGATAGACTTCAATTCACAACGTGTTTTGGCTAGTAAAAATCCAGATAAAAAAATCGAACCTGCCAGCATCACTAAGTTGATGTCGGCTTATATTATCTATAAAGAACTGCAAAAAGGTAATATTGATACTAAAGATTTAGTGTTGATTAGTGAGAAAGCCTGGCGCATGAAAGGTTCCAGAATGTTTGTTGAAGCCCGAAAAAAAGTACCGATGGAGCGTTTGTTAAATGGTTTGATTATTCAATCAGGAAATGATGCCGCGATTGCTTTGGCGGAACATATATCTGGGACTGAAGCCAGTTTTGTAGAAAAGATGAATGCAGAATCTGATAGGCTTGGATTAAAAAACACCCACTTTATGAACGTAACGGGATGGCCAGCGGAAGATCATTATACAACAGCGCATGATATAGCTACGTTAACCCGAGCCGTTATCTCCGATTTCCCAGAGCACTATAAATTGTATAAAGAGAGAGAATACAGCTATAACGGTATCAAGCAATATAATCGCAATAAATTGCTCTGGCTTGATCCAACCGTCGATGGAGTAAAGACAGGGCATACACAATCAGCGGGATATTGTTTGGTAGCCTCCGCAAATCGAAATGGTATGCGTCTAATTTCTGTTGTTTTAGGGGCTAAATCAGTCAAGGAAAGATCGGATGCCAGTCAGCAACTGCTGGAATATGGCTATAAAAATTTCGAAACACGTAAACTCTACAAAGGCGGCGGTGTATTAGAAAATGTCAGAATATGGAAAGGTGCTTCTGAAAGTATGCCGATTGGTTTTATTGATGATTTCTATATAACCGTGCCTAAAGGAAGCTATGAGCGTTTGTCAGGCATAGTGCAATATCAAAGCGACGTTGATGCACCCGTGCATCGTGGTGATGAAATAGGAAAAGTCATCATCAAAGATGGCGACAGGGTCGTTCTTGAATCTTCTTTAGTTGCGCTAAATACCGTTGCAGGTGGAGGCTTGTGGCGCAAAATGTCTGATGGCTTGCAGAAGGTCTTTCACTAAGAAGTCTCTGATTAAGGAATAAACTTATGACAGACATACCACCAGAAGAATCACTGATTGAATACCCTTGCGACTTTTCCATTAAAGTGATGGGTGCTGCTATCCCTGAGTTTCGTTCCAAAGTTCTGGAAATTGCCTCTGCTCACGATAAACAATTCGATGAAACCAAGGTGACTGAGCGATATAGTAAAAATGATAAATACGTAAGCCTGACCATTAAGATTTTTGCTCAAAACAGAGAGCAGCTTGATGCTTTGTATACCGACCTCACTGCCTCTGAACTCACCTTGTGGGTGTTATAACTTATCTTCATCAACCACCCAGTATTAAACAACTGGGTTTGCAGCCTTATGAAGCCATCTATCAACAGATGCAAGCATTTCAGGCTCAACGTCATGCGGACACACCTGATGAAATATGGCTGCTAGAACACCACCCCGTCTTTACTCTTGGCCGCAATGGCAAAAGAGAACACATCCTCACCCCTGGCGATCCTAATGGCATACCGGTTGTACAAATTGATAGAGGAGGTCAAGTTACCTATCATGGCCCGGGTCAACTCATTGTTTATACGTTGATAGACCTTAAACGTAATAAAATAGGGGTAAAGCAATGGGTCAATCATCTAGAAAATAGCGTCATTCAATTGTTAGCTGATTTTGGTGTTTACGCTGAAAATGATCGCCATGCTCCAGGTGTCTATGTATCAGGAAAGAAGATTGCAGCACTGGGTCTGCGGGTAAGCAAAGGCCGCTGTTATCATGGCTTGAGCTTAAATATAGATATGGACTTAGCGCCTTTTCAAAGCATCAATCCATGTGGCTACGAGGGTTTGGAAGTGACTCAGTGTAGAAATATTGGCGTAAACGCCTCTTTGAATGAAATAAGTGATACTCTTGCTAACTTATTATTGGTTTAGAGTTTTTCTCCTGCGTCTATCAATAAATTTTCTGTAGGTCGATTAAATTTAATAATTTGAATGATCTTAGTTA
>CAZDMX010000037.1:8158-10380 GCA_964506085.1 uncultured Thiothrix sp.
AACCTGAATCAGTAAAGTAAAAAGGAAAAACTGTACTAGGGTTATGTAGGAAAAAAATATCATTTTTATAACTTAACTGGAGGACTATTTATGTCATTGGCTCTTATCATCGCAATTGCTTGTTCGTTTCTGGCACTTGCTTATGGTTTTTATACGATTAGATGGGTGCTTGCAAAGCCTGATGGTAGTGAGGAAATGCGTGCTATAGCATTAGCTATACAGGAAGGTTCTAACGCCTATTTTAAACGACAATATGCTGCTATTGGTATTGTCGGGGTAGTGCTCTTTGTTGCTCTTTGGTTAGTACTTGATGGTTTAACCGCTTTCGGTTTCCTTATCGGTGCTGTGTTTTCAGCACTGGCTGGCTATATCGGTATGTATGTCGCGGTTCGTGCCAATGTGCGTACTACAGAAGCCGCGAAAGATGGCTTAAATGCTGCGATGGAAGTGGCTTTTAAGGGTGGTGCTATTACGGGTATGTTGGTGGTAGGACTCGGCTTGTTAGGCGTTACTGGCTTTTTGATTCTTCTCGCTTGGTTCAGGCCTGAAGGTGGCTCTCCCAACCTCGCACCATTAATTGGTCTAGCGTTTGGTGGTTCCCTCATATCTATATTTGCCCGTTTGGGTGGTGGTATTTTCACCAAAGGAGCGGATGTGGGTGCTGATCTGGTAGGTAAGATTGAAATTGGTATTCCAGAAGATGATCCTCGTAATCCGGCTGTTATTGCAGACAATGTGGGAGACAATGTAGGTGATTGTGCTGGCATGGCAGCGGATTTGTTTGAAACCTACGCGGTTACCATTATTGCAACACTTATGCTGGCTGCGATAACCTTTGGAGTGGGTAGCAATGCTGTTATTTATCCGTTGGTTTTAGGCGCCGTTTCTATTATCGCTTCTATTGTAGGTACTTTCTTTGTCTCGGTGGGTGAAGATGGCAAGGTGATGAAAGGTTTATACCGTGGTTTAATTGTTTCCGGTGTGTTGGCCGCAGCATTTTTCTATCCAGTTACCGTTTGGCTAATGGATGGTATAACGAGTTTGGATGGTACTGTTTACTCTGCCGGTTCAATTTACTTATCAGCTATAGTCGGCCTCGTCGTAACTGCGCTTCTGGTAGTCGTAACAGATTACTACACATCGACGGAATTCAAACCAGTGAAACATCTGGCTGAGTCTTCGACCACAGGACATGGTACTAATGTCATTGCGGGCTTGGCTATTTCAATGAGATCTACAGCTGCTCCGGTGATGGTGATTTGCTTGGGCATTTATTTAGCTCATATGACAGCGGGTCTATTTGGAATCGCAATCGCAGCTACTGCGATGCTTTCTATGACAGGTATTATTGTCGCTATGGATGCATTTGGCCCGGTCACTGATAATGCGGGTGGTATTGCTGAAATGGCGAATCTCCCTGAAGAGATTCGCACTATTACGGATGCGTTAGATGCGGTGGGTAACACCACAAAAGCAGTGACCAAAGGATACGCTATTGGTTCGGCCGCACTAGCAGCCTTGGTATTGTTTGCGGACTTTACCCATGGATTAGCAGCGCATACGGGTGGTCAGCACTTAAGCTTCGATTTATCCAACCATATGGTCATCATAGGCCTGTTTATTGGTGGTATGATTCCCTTCTTGTTTGGGGCAATGGCGATGGAAGCAGTAGGGCGTGCAGCTGGAGCGGTGGTTATTGAAGTCCGCCGTCAGTTCAAAGAGATGCCCGGTATTATGGATTACACCCAGAAACCCGATTACTCACGTGCCGTTGATCTACTGACAAAATCAGCGATAAGAGAAATGATTATTCCATCTCTGTTACCTGTGATTATACCTATAGCGGTTGGCTTATTATTAGGGCCGCAAGCTTTAGGTGGGGTGTTAATCGGAACTATCGTTACGGGTCTATTCCTTGCTATTTCCATGACAACTGGAGGCGGCGCATGGGATAACGCCAAGAAGTATATTGAAGATGATCATTTCGGTGGTAAGGGTTCAGAAGCACACAAAGCTGCCATTACCGGAGATACAGTAGGTGATCCCTACAAAGATACGGCGGGCCCTGCTATTAATCCTTTGATTAAGATTATTAACATAGTGGCATTGTTGATGATTCCACTGCTTCCGGTCGTTTCATAAGCATTTCCGTCTCGTCCTAAAATACGTTCACGGTCAATTAAAAAGCCAGCTGTGTTTTCCACAGTTGGCTTTTTTTTGTT
>CAZDMX010000038.1:0-10310 GCA_964506085.1 uncultured Thiothrix sp.
GACGTTTTTACCTACGGGTTTATCGTTCTTGTCGGTAGGCAAGGTTTTTGTGGGCATGTCATTAGGGGCTGTGTTGATGGTTTCGGTAGCCTTTTGGAGTCATCGCCAGTTACGAGTGACGGTTGCAGGAATCGTTGGATTAGTGATAGGCGGGTGGATGGCGGCTTCACATCCAGAACAGCTATTAGCCAATCAGCTTCTACTACCTTTATTGGGGGCAGCTACTCTTGCTTTGTTAGCATGGACTGATTTCCCCACCTTTCGGATCGGAGGTTTAGGTTTGATAGGCGCAGGTTTAGGCTTGTTACTGGCGCTAAATATGATTAATGAGCCGCTGGTGAGAGGTTTCTTATTCGACCGTATCTGGCATCTTATTCTGCCTGTGATAGCACTGTCTTACGGCAGTTTTGCTTTTCTTGCCAAGCTCACCCGTACCTCTATTCTGGAAAACCTACAAGCCGATTACGCCAGAACAGCGCGTGCCAAAGGTGTGGCTGAGAGCGACGTATTATGGAGTCACGTTTTTCGTAACAGCCTGATACCACTCATTACGGTTTCCGCAGGCTTGTTGCCGAGCCTGTTGGCGGGATCCATTATTGTTGAATCTATTTTTAGTATTGATGGAATGGGCAAGCTAGCTATTGACGCAGTGAAAGGCCGAGATCGTGAATTGATGTTATCCATTACATTAATCAGCGGTCTGCTCACCTTAGTAGGCTACCTCATTGCTGATTTCCTTTACACCCTCGTTGACCCGCGTGTCAGTTATGAATAGGCAAGTAGTCGCATGAGAAAAGCTGGCGAAACTTTCACGAAACGTATTTTGCGACAGTCCTTTTCGGGTTGGGGCGCAAGAATAGGTTTGGCGTGGGTTATGATTTTGGTCGTGTTGGCGGTTTTTGCGCCTTTTATTGCTAATTCAATGCCGCTATTAGCGAGTGAGAATGGAACACTGGTTTTTCCCGTACTACGCTATTTAAGCATTGAAGATATCATTGTGTTAGCGGCCTTTTTTATCCTTTTGTTGCTGTTGCTAAGCCCTCTGAGACAATCTCTGAAAGTCTTGCTAATGGTTTTTGTAATGGCGATTATAGGTGTCACGATAGTCAGTAAACAATTTGTTGTGGAGCAACAAAATATTGTTTACGAAGATTTCCGTCATGCCTTAAAAAGTGACCAATATGACTGGGCAGTAATGCCACTGGTTCCTTATGCTCCCAAGGATTATCTTCGCGATGTTCGTAGCTTACCCTTGCAAGCGCCCTTGTCTGATACAGAACATACGCACTGGATGGGAACCGAAGAAAATGGCGGTGATGTGCTGAGCCGAATGATTCACGCCTCTCGGATTGCCTTGGGCATTGGCTTTTTGGCAACGGGTATTGCGATGGTTATTGGGGTGATCTTGGGCGGTCTAATGGGTTATTTTTCTGGCATTGTCGATATGCTGGGAATGCGCTTGGTAGAAATATTCGAATCCATTCCTACTTTGTTTCTATTACTGACCTTTGTGGCGTTCTTTGGTCGTAGTATTTATATCATGATGATTATTATTGGCTTAACTAGCTGGTCTGGTTATGCCCGTTATATCCGTGCAGAATTTCTCCGCTTGCGAAAACAAGATTTTGTTCAAGCGACTATTGCCAGTGGTCTACCGCTACGCTCTATCTTATTCAGACATATGTTACCGAATGGCGTTGCGCCATTATTAGTCGGTGTCAGTTTTGGCGTAGCCTCTGCGATTTTGGCTGAAGCCACTTTAAGCTTTCTTGGTTTAGGACTGGTTGATTCACCCTCTTGGGGGCAAATGCTCAATCAGTCGGTGCAATCATCGGTGTTCAACTGGTGGATGGCGGTTTTCCCCGGTGGTGCAATCTTTATGACCGTCTTTGCTTATAACCTAATGGGTGAAGCCCTGCGTGATGCCATTGATCCACAACTGGCGAAAAAAGCAGGGGTCGTTGGATGATAAAAGAAGGTGATTTGCTTCAGGTAGACAACCTGCAAACTTGGCTGCAATCAGCAGGGACAACCATAAAGGCTGTAGAGGGTGTCAGCTTTTCCATTGCGAAAGGTGAAACCTTTTGTCTTGTCGGTGAGTCGGGTAGTGGCAAGTCTATTACCGCGCTGTCGATTATCCAGTTACTACCCGAAGGTATTAGCAGCCACCCTACGGGCAACATTTACTTTGATTGGCGTAAAGACTCTAAAGATAAGGCTGATCGCGAACAAGTGGATATGCTGCAACTGGATGAAGCTAAGCTATGCGAGATACGTGGTTCACGCATTGCGATGATCTTCCAAGAGCCGATGACGTCTCTAAATCCTGTCTACAGCATTGGTGAGCAAATCACCGAAGCCTTGCTGCTACATCATCACGGCATGACGGAAGATGAAGCGAAAGCGCGCGCTTTGCAAGCGATGCATGACGTGCAAATAAAAAAAGCCGAAAGCCGTTTTGATAATTATCCACATCAGCTATCGGGCGGGCAAAGACAGCGCGTGATGATTGCGATGGCATTGGCCTGTGAACCGGATTTATTGATAGCGGATGAACCGACCACTGCTTTAGACGTTACGGTACAAGCGGAAATACTCAAACTGATCCGTGAGTTGCAAGAACGTAATGGCATGAGTGTGTTGTTTATCACGCATGATTTTGGTGTGGTGGCACAAATCGCCCAGAAAGTCGGCGTGATGAAACAAGGTAAGCTGGTTGAAGTCGGCGATACCGAACAAGTGCTTAGGCAACCCCAGCATGATTATAGTAAAAAGCTGTTGGCGGCAGTACCTGAAAATCTACCACGGCGAAGCAAAGATAACCGGGATGCAAAGCCGGCGGAAGCGTTGATCGAAGTGGCTAATCTCGATGTGTTTTTTCCTATACGCAAAGGCTTGTTTCAGCGCGTAGTCGATCATGTAAGAGCCGTTGATGATGTCAGCCTAACCATCAATAAAGGCAAGGTCGTTGCTCTAGTAGGTGAGTCGGGCAGTGGGAAAACCACTTTAGGTCGCGCGATTTTACAACTTCAAACGCCTACCGCTGGCAGTGTGAAAATATATGGAACAGAGTTAGTCGGGCTTTCGAATAAACAACTCAGGCCTTGGCGCAAGAAAATGCAAATTGCTTTTCAAGACCCGCAGTCTTCCCTAAACCCCCGATTATTAATCGCAACAGCACTGACTGAACCGATGAAAGTGCACGGTATCGGTAAAGACGATGAAGAACGCATTGAATTAGCAGCAGAAGTGTTGGAATCGGTACAGTTACAGCGTGATTATTTATGGCGTTATCCGCATGAGTTTTCGGGAGGGCAGCGACAACGTATTGGCTTGGCGCGTGCGCTGGCTCTTAACCCTGAGTTTATTGTTTGTGACGAAATTACCAGTGCGCTAGATGTTTCTGTACAAGCTGAGGTGTTAGAGTTGTTGCTAGAAATTCGTGAACAACGTGATTTAACCTTACTGTTTATTACTCACAATATATCGGTAGTTGAGTATTTAAGTGATGAAACGGTTGTGCTCAAGGATGGCAAGATTGTAGAACAGGGGCTTACCGTAGATGTTTGTGGTAATCCTCAACAGGAATACACACAGAAACTAATACAAGCAGTTCCACGCTTGTAAATGGAAAATACGGGAAGGGAGTTGGGAGGAGTTAAGGGTAGAACCTCCGTCCATGGGATTTTATTAACAAAAAATTGAGCGGTATCTTTTGTAATGATTCTGGCAGTTTCTGAAAACTACCAGTTACATGACCGAAGGTTCTTATAGTAATTTAGCAGCTTTTTTTACTAAACGTACCTACTAAAACTAGTAGTTTTTTAGCTAACTTTTATACAAACCTTTGTTTTACAGTGATATGTTTTCCAAGGATCGCTTTCACAACTGCATGTGTTTTATTAGCTGCATTTAGTCTCTTAATAGCATTTTTGGTATGAAAGTTGACGGTATGCTCAGATATATTTAAGATTTCAGCAATCTCACTAGCTGTTTTTCCAATAGCGGCCCAACTAAGGCACTCACCTTCTCTTAGTGTTATAGGAGACTTACTTACTTTTTTTCGTTTGTATTTTTTATTTTGAATAGATGGAATGATAGATGCGGAATCGAAATCAGAAATAGATTCTATTGATTTACTAGAGTTAGTTTTCATCACACACCCTTCTCTTAATCGTTGTTACAGACTAATGCTTCACGAATAATGCATGGCTTACCCATTATTTGCAAGGAGTCCAGGTTCAAGAAATTTTATGAAAAGGGTAATCTGGAATGGAAGTGGGGGCTTTTCAGCCCCCTTATTATTGTTAGTATAGAGTATGAAGCAGTGTATTTAGGAGCTAGTCGTTAGCGTACCGCGACCCACTGCCCGCTAGCATCTTTACAAGCACGTCCAGTTACTTGTTGTAAACGCCCATCAATATATGCATCCATTGTATAATCACGACAGACGCTTTGCTGACCATTTACCTTTGAGTCGTAGGTACTGGTTGGCGTAACCGTGTATTGGTTATTAGTTTGTGGCTCAGTCCAAGTTGTTGGTTGGTTATCGGGTGCTCTATCAAGTGCGTAATTAGTACGTTGCCGACTTTGATTATTCATCATACTGCCGATGTAACCACCAGCAATTGCACCAAGGATGGTTGCAGCTGTTTTGCCTTTACCCTTTCCGAACTGATGACCGACTACGCCACCAAGAACCGAGCCTGCAATGACTCTTGCCTGATCGTTAGTGATTCCACCACCACCGTTAGGGCCTGATGCGCATCCTGAAATAATAAGCGTCGATGCTATTGTTCCTGTCAGGAATGCTTTTGAAATAATGTTCATTCATCTTTCTCCAAATTTCTAAATACTATTGTTTTCTAGTACTTTTTATAAACTATAATTATTTATAAAGACCTTGCGCATGAATGATGCTTATTTCTATCTCGCCATCCTTTCATGCAAAGGCCTCTAATAAGAGCTGTTTTAATGATTCTAAATGTTACGACAGGGCTTATTCATGAAGGTTCAATAGTTTTTTTGCAGCAGGAGCCAGCGTGACAAAGTAATTCATAGCTGATGGTTTCGGAGGATTGTGCGACATCATCTACGTTGATGTTTTTTCCCCAGAGTTCTACGAGTTGTCCTATTTCTGTACTTATATTGGTTAGATCAACAACCATTAAATCCATAGACACTCGGCCTAGTGTTTGCGTTGTTGCGCCATTGATAAACACGGCTGTGCCGCTTGCAGCATGGCGTGGGTAGCCATCTGCATAACCACAAGCAACCACACCGACTTTCATGTCTTGTGGGCAAGCCCAGCTTGATCCATAGCCAATAGCGTCACCTTTTTTCAGGTTATGAATTGAAATTAGCGGAGCTGTTAAAGTCATGCTGGCTTGTAAGTTGAAGTGCTCACGATTTTCGCTAGTTATCGGTGAAGAGCCATAAATCATAATGCCAGGGCGAACCCAGTCCTTATGTGAACTTTTCCAGGCAAGAATACCTGCTGAATTGGCTATGGTCTTTGTCGCAGAAATTGATTGGGTGTGATGATCGAAGCTTTTGATTTGCTGGTTGGTATAGTCGTTTTTCATGTCATCGGCGCAAGCCAGATGAGTCATTAGCCAGATATCAGAATGGACGTTTGTAAGAGCTTGTAGTTTTTTATAGTAATGTTTGGCCAGCGAAGCTTCTATGCCTAGTCGATGCATTCCGGTATCAAGCTTGAGGGCAATTTTTATTTTTCCTTGTGAAGAGCTGTGTGAAGACCCATGTGAAGAATAGCTATCAAGTATTTCTAGCTGAAATTCATCATGAAGAACCAAACGAATGTTTTTTTCTTCAGCGACTTTAAGGTCTTCAATGCTCTGTGCGCCTTGGATGACCAATAACGGTGAGTCTATTTTGCAGTCGCGAAGAGCAAGCGCTTCGGACATGCAGGCAACAATAAAGCCATCTGCCAAGTCTTGTAATGTAGTTGCTGTTTGAATAATCCCATGCCCATAAGCATCTGCTTTGATGGCGGGCATTACTTTTGTATTGGGAGCTGCTTGTTTAGCGACCAACAGGTTATGGCGCAAAGCTGCAGAATGTATGGTAATACGAGCGGGTCGGGACATCTATCTAGCCTGCTTTTTATTCCGGCATGTACATATTGGGTGTGAAATTCTCAAAACGTGTATATTTACCTAGGAAGGTTAGTTGGACTTTTCCAATGGGGCCATTTCTTTGCTTGGCAATAATAACTTCAGCCATGCCTTTGTTTTCTGTTTCCGGGTTATATACTTCATCTCGATAGATGAACATAATGACATCCGCATCCTGCTCAATCGCACCTGATTCTCTCAAATCCGACATAATAGGGCGCTTGTTGGGACGTTGTTCGAGGCTTCGGTTGAGCTGCGAAAGCACAACAATAGGCACATCTAGTTCTTTAGCTAAGGCTTTGAGAGAACGCGAAATAGCAGAAACTTCGTTAGTTCGGTTTTCGTTTTGCCCCGCATTACCTTCCATGAGCTGCAAATAGTCCAGCACAATGAGCCCAAGATCACCATGCTCACGCACCAAGCGACGCGCTCGTGCGCGCACTTCATTAGGACTTAATCCCGCACTATCATCAATATATAGAGGCACATCAGAAAAAAGCTTCACAGCCGTTGCAATTCGCGGCCAGTCTTCTTCTAACAGTCGACCATTTCGCAAACGTGTTTGGTCGACTCGCCCCATGGACGATAACAAACGCATGGTGAGTTGTTCGCCAGGCATTTCCAGTGAAAAGACAGCGGTAGGAATCTTTTTATGTGCAGCAGCAAATTCTGCAATATTCATCGCCAAGGTGGTTTTACCCATTGAGGGTCTGCCTGCAATAATAACCAAATCACCTTTTTGTAAACCGTTGGTTAACTCATCAAGATCATCGTAGCCCGTAGGTACACCCGTAATTCCTTCGCCATTCTTGCCCAGTTCTTCAATTTGAGCCAGGGTGTTTTTCATAATGCTGCGCACGGTTCGGAAGCCTTGTTCCTGACGCATACCCTGTTCCGCTATTTCAAAAACCTTGCCTTCGGCGACATCCAGAATGTCTCGACTATCTTGATCTCCCGGGTTAAAAGCCATGTCTGCAATATCAGTGCCGACGCTAATTAATTGTCGTAAGATAGACTTTTCACGGACGATTTTGGCGTAAGCCGTGATATTGGCAGCACTTGGAGTGTCTTTAGCTAAGGTTCCAAGGTAAGCTAAGCCACCCGCATCTTCCAGATCGCCACGTGTTTTTAGCCAGTCAGAAAGTGTCACTACATCATAAGGCTGCTGGTCTTCAGCTAAGTGAACGATAGAGCGGAAGATGAGGCGATGATCCTGACGATAAAAATCTTGCTCACAGACTCGGTCTGCAACTTGATCCCAAGCATTATTGTCTAGTAATAGACCGCCCAGAACAGATTGCTCGGCTTCGATAGAATGTGGAGGTGTTTTGAGTGATTCGATTGTCTCGGGCATGTAAACATCTTACCATGTGTATATCTTTAAAGAGTACGGAATTTTATATGTGCGGAATCTGTGGTGAATACAAATTAGATGGTTCTTTACCTAGCTTAGATCATATCCAGAAAATGATGGAACAATTGGAAAAGCGCGGACCAGATCACGCAGGAACTTATTCCGATGGAGCATTAGCTTTTGGTCATCGACGTTTATCTATTATTGATTTGTCGGAGAAATCTAATCAACCGATGGTAGATGCTCAAACCAGCCTTGCACTGGTGTTTAATGGCACGATTTATAATCACCCTGAATTACGTGAAGAACTAAAAGCTAAAGGTCATAGCTTTGCTTCGACAGGCGATACTGAAGTCATCCTCAAAGCTTATGCTCAATGGGGCGCCGATTGTGTAAAACGGTTTTTGGGTATGTTTGCCATTGCCATCTGGGATATGCGTAAGAAAACATTATTCTTGGCGCGTGACCGGATGGGCATCAAGCCTTTGTATTATGCCTTTACAGAAGATGGTTTTAGATTTGCATCTAATATGCAAGCTTTACTAGACACCAGTGGTATTGATACGGAAATTGATCCTGCTGCATTGCATAATCTGTTTTCTTTGCATGCAGTTGTGCCAGCACCTCGTACTATTCTTAAAAGCGTAAAAAAATTAGAGCCTGCACATACTCTGTTGATTAAGGAAAATGGCGAGCAAGTACATGATCGTTATTGGACATTAGAAGCAAAGCGCCCCCAAGTATCACGGAGCGATGAAGAATGGACAGAAGCTATACATGAAGCCTTGAAAACAGCTGTCAGCCGGCGTAATAAAATCGCTGATGTACCTGTAGGTGTCTTACTTTCTGGAGGGCTAGACTCCAGCTTACTAGTAGGATTGCTAGATGAAATAGGCATAGAAGACATTCGGACTTTCACGATCGGCTTTGATGATCAACCCGAAGAGAAAGGCAGCGAATATGAGTTTTCTGATGCAGTGGTTGAACGCTTTAACACTATCCACCATAAAGTCCATATTCCCAATGAAATGACGTTAAAGAGATTGCCAGAAGCAGTAGCAAATATGGCTGAACCCATGTTTGGTCAGGATGCTATAGGTTTTTATTTACTCTCAGAGCAAGTCGCCAAAGAAGTGAAAGTCGTACAATCGGGTCAAGGTGCTGATGAGGTTTTTGGCGGTTATTTTTGGTATCCTAAAATGCAAGCTGCGTACGAGAAGAGCGGTGATGCTCTAGCTAGTTTCCGTATGCATTATTTTGATCGTGATCATGATGAAATGATGAAAACATTAACACCTGAATATATTGATAGAGATTTTACTGCGGAGCTAATGAAACCTTTGTTAGAAACCTCTCATGCTGATGATTACATTGATGCGGTCTTACGTGCTGATACCACGACTCTGATTGTCGATGATCCGGTAAAACGTGTCGACAACATGACTATGGCATGGGGGTTGGAAGCACGAGTACCTTTTCTGGATCATGAGCTAGTAGAGCTTGCAGCGGCTATGCCGGCTGAAATGAAACTACGCGATCATGGTAAATATGTTCTCAAAAAGATTTCTAGGGGTTTGATTCCTGATAGTGTTATAGATCGGCCAAAGGGATATTTTCCCGTGCCCGCACTTAAGTTTGTTCGTGGAGAATTCCTTGATTTTATGCAGGATATTCTTAACTCCCAAACCTGTAGGGATCGTGGTATTTATCAACGGAGTTATGTCGATAAGCTATTAAAAAAACCGGAAGACTATTTAACACGCATCAAAGGTAGCAAGCTATGGCATATGGCGTTGCTAGAATTTTGGCTACAAACTAACGGGCTATAGACAAGTATGACAACAGATAATGAAGTAGCTTCTTTTGTGGGTTTAACTCCCGATACCATGCTTGATGCCATCGAAGCTGAAGGCATTCGTTGTGATGGTCGTTTTCTAGCGCTAAACAGCTATGAAAATCGTGTATATCAAATCGGCGTAGAAGATGGCGAGGCTTTGGTTGCCAAGTTTTATCGCCCACAGCGTTGGACGGATGCAGCCATTCTGGAAGAGCACCAATATACCCTGGACTTGGCAGAACAAGAGATTCCTGTTATTCCTCCAGTAGTCAATGCTCAGGGAGAGACCTTGCACAAACAAGGAGACTTCCGTTTTTCTCTCTATTTAAACCGTGGAGGACGAGCTTTAGAGCTTGATAATACAGATCAACTAGAGCAGTTGGGACGCTTTATTGGCAGAATACATGCTCTGGGAGCGACTAAGGATTTTCAACATCGTCCTGTTTTGGATATTGAGAGTTTTGGAGTGAAATCTAGGGATTTTTTGCTTGATAATGATTTTATCCCTGATTACCTAAACGAATCCTATGCAACACTGACCCGTGATTTATTGGACCAAATAAGACAAGCATTTGAAACAACGGGTAGTTTTCGTTCGATACGCTTACACGGTGATTGTCATCCAGGAAATATTCTTTACCGCGAGGATATCCCTCATATTGTAGACTTTGATGATGCACGAACAGGCCCCGCGATTCAGGACTTATGGATGTTTCTCTCCGGTGATCGGGAGTACATGCAAGCACGACTAGGGGATTTATTAGTAGGCTATGAGCAATTCTACGAATTTGATCCGCGCGAACTCAATCTGCTCGAAGCTTTGCGCACTTTGCGCATGATTCATTACGCCGCGTGGCTGGCATCACGGTGGGAAGATCCTGCTTTCCCACATGCATTTCCCTGGTTTAATACCATTAACTATTGGGAAGATCATATTCTTACCTTACGTGAGCAAGCCGCTGCGTTAAATGAACGGCCATTA
>CAZDMX010000039.1:0-10305 GCA_964506085.1 uncultured Thiothrix sp.
TTAACATGATTTATATAAATATAAAAACTGAACGCAAGATGAACAGCTCCATTAGTTGCTAAAAGACAACATTACTGTTCTTTTCGCACTATTGTTGACCATTAATAAAGGCTAACGCACCATATTGGTGTGGACTTTATCCTCAATACCTGACTGACCAGCTTTTAAAGCACAAAAAAAGAGAGCTACACGAGCTCTCTTTTTTCTAAAAAGTCCTAGCATTAAGTAATACTAGAACAATGTAGCGTACTTACTTCGTGGTGAACTCAGGATAAGCTTCCATTCCACACTCGCCTATATCCACACCCTCGTACTCTTCTTCTTCAGAGACTCGGATACCGAAGATAAGCTTGATGATAAACCATGTGATGAAGGATGCTACAAACACCCAAACAAAGATGGTTGCTGCACCTACTATCTGTCCGACAAATGTAGCACCAGAATTTGTCAGTGGAACTGCTAACAGCCCCCACAAACCTACTGTACCGTGTACGGAGATTGCGCCTACTGGATCATCAATCTTGATCTTATCAAAGAACATAATTGAGAACACAACTAGAAGACCACCCACAGCACCAATTAGCGTTGCTTCAAGGGGGTTAGGCGTAGAAGGCTCAGCTGTGATAGCAACCAGACCCGCAAGAGCACCGTTTAGTGCCATCGTTAAGTCAGCTTTACCGAATAACAATCTAGCTAAAACCAAAGCAGCGATAACACCACCTGCGGCAGCAGCATTAGTATTCAGGAAGACCATAGCAACTGAGTTTGCACTAGCGATATCGCCCAACTTAAGAACAGAACCACCGTTAAAGCCGAACCAGCCCATCCACAGAATGAATGTACCTAACGTAGCTAACGGTAAGTTTGCACCCGGAATTGGGTTGATTTTCCCATCGGCTCCGTACTTGCCAAGACGTGCCCCCAGCAATATTACACCAGCAAGAGCAGCGGCTGCACCCGCCATATGAACGATACCAGAACCCGCAAAGTCAGAGAATCCGAAGTCATCGCCTAAGCTATACAGACCAAATACAGATTTCCCACCCCAAGTCCAAGAACCTTCCATTGGGTAGATGAAGGCTGTCATCACAACAGCAAATAGCAAGAATGCCCAAAGCTTCATACGCTCTGCAACTGCACCAGACACTATAGACATAGCGGTTGCTACGAATACTACCTGGAAGAAGAAGTCAGAGGCGTTTGAATAAACGGAATCACCACCAAACTTGGCTTCCGCTGATTCAGCCAATACTGCGGCAACCATGCCATCAGCATCTTTAGCACCATCTAATGCAATGTCTTTTAAGAATAGTGCGCCATCGTACATGATGTCATAACCTACAACCATATAGGCTATACAAGCAATAGCATAAAGCGCGATATTCTTGGTTAAAATTTCAGTGGTACTTTTAGACCTAACAAGACCTGCTTCTAACATGGAGAAGCCAGCAGCCATCCACATTACCAATGCACCCATCACCAGAAAGTAAAAGGTGTCCATTGCATATTGCAATTCGTAAATATTATTTTCCATGACTCAATAGCTCCTCTAAAGTGCGTCTGGGCCGGTTTCGCCGGTGCGAATTCGGATAGTTTGTTCAATTTCAGAAACGAAGATTTTTCCGTCGCCAATTTTCCCAGTATTTGCAGCCTTCGAGATAGACTCAATAACCTGATCAACCAAATCAGAATCGACGGCAGCTTCAACTTTCACCTTTGGTAAAAAATCGACAACATACTCAGCGCCACGATATAACTCTGTATGTCCTTTTTGACGACCAAAGCCTTTTACTTCGGTTACGGTAATACCTTTAACGCCAATCTCTGATAATGCCTCACGCACATCATCAAGCTTAAAGGGTTTAATAATAGCGGTTACCATTTTCACAATAAAACCTCCTGTGGATAAAATTTACGAATTAGCTAGCCTCTAAAAAAGACTCCCCTACATACATGAAAGATGTAAGAGAGCCAATACTGACTAAAGTATTCTTGATTAGAGCCTGTGCTCATCTTGTTGTTTAAAATGTCCTATTACAGACAAGCAATTTTTGTGCCAGTAAGATCAAGCCACTGAATATAAGGTAATAAAACGTGCATCTTGTTACTTAAAGAAAGGATATATTGTGAATAAGCAACCTGATTGGTGCATCCTTTCGCTCTACGCACTACTTTAGTGCGAATAAAACAATGTAATACCGATGAGAAAACACCTTAGGACTCAGGATATTTAGTGCTGTTTGATTGGCTCGACTAAGAACTCAAAAACACATATACCAAAGACGCAATTATAAATAACTCCAGAATAGCCAGCGCCTGCCAGAACCGCAGCGGATTTCTGTCTAATAAAGGCCGACTATCTCCACCTAACAAACTTGAGTTCGGTTTGTTAAGATCACCAACAAACTCCGAGAGCAAAGTATAACGCTTTTCAGGATTTGGGTGAGTTGCCTTTTGCAACGCGCCATCAATCCAATCCGGGATAGACGCGTTATATTGCTTTGCTGGAATATATCTGAATTTCTTTTTAGTTGCTTTTTCGGGCTGGATTTCACCGTAAGGGAGCTTCCCGGTCAGCATCTCGTAAGCAATCACACCCAGCGAAAAAATATCTGAGCGATTACTCCCAGGCTCACCTTTAAAATACTCAGGAGCAGAGTAATTGGCAGTTCCTACTATTTGAGAATGTTCCAGTATGGATTGTATTTCGGCTAAACCTGCTATTTTAGTCGACCCGAAATCTATGATTTTTAGAGTGTTGTTTTGATCAAGAATGATGTTATCAGGCTTTAGATCCTGATGAATCATTTCCATGCGATGCATAGCTCTCAACCCTTTGGTGATCTGTGTAACCGTACCCCGCATTTGTACCAAGCTAGCCTGAGGATTGTCCTTCATCCATTGCGCTAATGTTTGCCCATGAATGTATTCCAATACGGTGTAAAGAAAGCTACGTGGTCGATCTGAAGCACATGTTTTTATGAGATGTTCCGAGTTTAAGCGTTTTCCGACCCACTCTTCATGCAAAAACAAATCAATATAAGCAGGATCATCTTCAAAATTAACCGAAGGTGTCTTGATAACTACCTTTCGTGAGGATTCATCCAGTGTATCTTCTGCAAGATACACTTGACTACGAGAAGATGATTTGAGTTCACGGATAATTTTGTAGCCGTCTATGATATTGCCACCGCGTAGATCAGGTGGAAAAGGCAGCCGCGTCAATTGCTCAAAAAATTCATCTTTATCCGCTTTAGGCAGGGAATCCACTTTAACTAGCTGACAGGTGATATTGTCATTGCTTTTATTGGCTTTCGCTGCTTCAACTATGCGTTCAGAAGCCTGTTGTAGATTTGATGAGTGCGCTTCAATATGCTCTTGAAGCTCACCATCATTGACAAAATCATGCACACCATCGGTGCTGAAAAAATAGATATCTCCTTCTTTGGCAGGCATCGACTTATAGTCAATATTGAGGTTCAGGTCTATTCCTAAAGCCCGACTGAGATACTCTTCATCCTGACTAATCCAGATTCGATGATCTTGAGTGAGTTGTTCAAAATCACCATCACGCAGTCGGTAAATCCGGCTATCCCCAATATGAAAAAGATGCAAGGTTTGCGACTTGATGACAATAGAACTAAAGGTAGTAACCATACCTTTGGGGGAATCAAAACGTTGCTGCCCTTGACTATAGAGCCAGCTATTCATCGCGGTCATAACCTTGGTAACAGCTTTTTTGACTGACCATGAGTCTGATGTACTGTAATAGTCATCAAGAAACATACGCACACTCATTTGACTGGCTTCCTTACCGCCGTCGCTGCCACTCATACCATCGGCAATGGCGACAGCCACACCTTTATTCTCTAGTTGATCATCACTAGGAACAAACGCACCAAAATAGTCTTCATTATCGGCTTTAATGCCGGCATTCGAGGATTGTCCTAGTGAGATTGATAATGAGGAAGCCATATTTTTACATCTAGTTTTATTTTACATCTATCAGTTGTACAGTTCCATCTGCCAATGTTTCGACCATTCGACCTTCAGGCTCTTCAAGAAGAAAGAACACCAGAATGAACACCGCTGCAGACACCAAACCAATAAACATGAAGAACTGATTGTAATCTACTAACGAGTTTACCGTTAAGAAAATCACCGCTCCAACATTCCCAAAGGCTCCTGCCATGCCTGCGATTTGTCCAGTCATACGGCGCTGGATCAAAGGCACCATAGCATATACGGCTCCTGATCCTGCTTGTGAGAAGATACCCGCTGAAATAGTTATCGCAACAATGAGCGGCACTGGCCAATCTTTGCCGACCATACCTAAGGTTAAAAAGCTGGCAGTTATTCCCGCAAAAACAATGGTCAAGGTGAGTTTGCGACCAATTTTATCACTGATCCAACCGCCACCAGGGCGTGCAAACAAATTGATAAAAGGATAAATACCCGCCAACAAGGCTGCACTGATCTTTGGCACATCAAACCATGAGACATAGAACATGGCAAGCATAGAAACCACCGCTAGTTCAGTACCGAAAGTAACCATGTAAGCAGTATCCAATATAGCGACCTGTTTAAACTTATAGCGCTGCATCTTTGGTACGGGTTGCTTGAGCATCGGTGAATTAATCTGCCAAATCTTCCATACCTGGATGAAGTAAAGCGCTATTAGCGCCGCGTAAATTGCATAACTAGCAGTATGATTAATCATCCCCATATTGGCAGGCGATAATTTCCACGTAAGTACCGCTAAAGCCAGAAACAGCGGGATGTTCATTACCATATAAAGCACTAGGTCGAAGCGACTGGTGACTTCCATAGCCCCCATTTTCTTCGGTTTGAAGTAAGTCGAGCCTTTAGGCGTGTTGCTAACGATAAAGTAATAAATCACACCATAAGTAATCGCACCCAAACTGGCCAGTGTGATCGCATAGCGCCAGCCATCTTCACCGCCAAAATTAACCGCTATAAAAGGCAGCGTCAGCGCTGCACCTGCTGAACCGAAATTACCCCAACCACCATAAATACCTTGAGCAAGGCCAGTCTGTCTTGCTGGAAACCATTCGCCGATCATGCGAATCCCTACTACGAAACCTGCCCCTATAAAGCCCGATAAGAAACGTAAGATAGCCAGAGTCTCGTAGCTATCAGCCCATGCAAAGGCGATACTAACCGAGCCTCCCATGGTTAAAATACTAGTAAACATGATTCTAGGGCCAAGCCTATCAACCAGCATCCCTACCACTATTCTTGCTGGAATGGTCATTGCCACATTTAGAATCAACAATACTTTTGCCTGTTGATCTGTTAACCCCAGCGCTTCTGTAATGAAGGGCATCATTGGCCCGAGACCTAACCACACCACAAAGCTCATGAAGAAAGCAAACCAGGTGTAATGCAAAATACGAATATTTGCTTTACCCAAATTAAAAATATTAAGTCTTTCCGACATTATTAAAATCCTTGTTCATCTTCATCAAAAAAAACCGTTTTGGCTTCACTAGCTGTGGAATGCAAAGTCCGTGCCAATCACCTGAGCTATTTCTATAGCACCACTACTTCAGCAAGCCCATCTCCAGATGTCATATCATTATTTTTGGTGAACTTTTATTCTTTGCACAAGTTTAGTGCTTCGTCGCACCATAAGAGATCACTTATATATAACTATATTCAACAGCGCAACTTTTATGTTATTGCATTGGCTCTTTATGGATTGGACAGAGAATAACGTAAGAATAGTCTAATATAACGATATAGCTATTCATCTATTCATTAAGAGATAAAGCCACTGACGCACAAATAATCTAGAATGCACATCATTTCACCGCCACTTACATTTTCAATTTTTTGATTAAAATATGGCACGATATTTGCATAAAAATATCTATAGTAAGTACTGTTAATTTATTTGGAGCAACGCAATGAAACAAAATCTAGTTTTAATCGGCAATGGCATGGCCGGTATGCGCACAATTGAAGAGTTACTGAAACTGGATGATGAAAAATACAACATCACCGTTTTTGGTGAGGAGCCTTATGGCAACTACAACCGTATTATGTTGTCGCCCGTACTGGCAAATGAGAAGACTCTTGAAGAGGTCATGCTCAACGATGATAACTGGTATAAAGAGAATAACGTCCAGTTTGAAAAGGGTAAAAAGGTTACCGAAATTCATCGTAAGCGCAAAGAAGTTGTTGCCGAGGATGGCACAGTCACTCCTTATGATAAATTACTGATTGCGACGGGTTCGACTTCATTTATGCTTCCATTGCCGGGGGCTGATAAATACGGTGTCATTGGCTTTCGTGATGTCAAAGATGTCGACACCATGATTGAAACGGCAGAGCATTATAAAAAAGCGGTGGTCATTGGAGGTGGTTTGCTTGGACTTGAAGCAGCCAACGGCTTAATGAAACAAGGCATGGATGTAACGGTTGTGCATATCATGGATACATTGATGGAACGCCAACTAGATGAGGCTGCTGCAAAAATGCTGCAAACTTCACTAGAAGAAAAAGGCATGAAGTTCCTAATGTCTCACGCCACCGAAGAGATTTTGGGTGATGATCGCGTCACAGGCCTCAGGTTTAATGATGGCAGTGAGATAGAGGCTGACTTGCTAGTCATGGCGGTGGGTATCAAACCTAATTTCGATCTGGCTAAATCTACTGGCATTCACTGTGAGCGCGGCATTGTGGTCAGCGATACCCTGCAAACTTTTGATCCCAATATTTATTCTGTAGGCGAGTGTGTGCAGCACCGTGGCGCGACTTATGGCCTAGTTGCACCTTTGTTTGAGCAAGCAAAAGTAGCCGCTAACCATTTGGCAGAACTTGGCTATTCACGCTACGAAGGCACGGTTACTTCAACCATGCTGAAAGTCACGGGTATTGATTTATTCTCGGCCGGTGATTTCCATGGCGACGATGAAACCGAAGAGCTACTGTTCCATGACGTAGCCAGTGGTACTTATAAAAAGTTGATTCTCCGAGACAACATTATTGTCGGCACCTGTTTGTATGGCGATACCATTGACGGCACGTGGTACTTCCAGATGATGAAGGACGAAACCAATATTTCTGACTTCCGCAGTACTATCTTATTTGGTCAAGCACATTTAGGCGATGCAGGTCACGGTGATGAAACTCGTGTTGCGGCCATGGCGAATAATGCTGAAATCTGTGGCTGTAACGGTATTTGCAAGGGTGAGATTATCTCAGCTATTACCGAGAAAAAATTATTTACACTCGATGATGTACGTGCTCACACTAAAGCATCGGCTTCCTGTGGATCATGTACTGGCTTAGTGGAATCGTTACTTGCTCATACACTGGGTGGTGACTACTCAGTAGCTCCTAGCAAAAAATCTATGTGTGGTTGTACCGAATTGACGCACGATGAAGTGCGCGCAGGTATCCGCAAGCATGGCTTGAAAGATCACGAAGATGTTCGCAAGACACTAGATTGGAAAACAGATGACGGCTGTGCGGTTTGTCGTCAGGCGACCAACTACTACCTGTTGTGTGAATATCCTGACTACAACGATCCTGAGTCTCGCTTCATCAATGAACGTGCGCACGGCAATATTCAGAAAGATGGTTCTTACTCCGTAGTGCCCCGTATGTTTGGCGGCATGTGTACACCCGAAGATTTACACGCCATTGCCAATGTAGCCGAGAAATTTAATGTACCTGAAATGAAAGTCACAGGTGGTCAGCGTATCGATATGTTCGGCATTCAAAAAGAAGACCTGCCTTTGGTTTGGAAAGATTTATCCGAGGCTGGCTTTGTATCAGGTCATGCTTACGGCAAGGCCATGCGTACCTGTAAAACTTGTGTGGGTGATTCCTGGTGTCGTATGGGTACGCAAGATTCAACACGTTTAGGTGTAAAGTTAGAAGAACTCACTTGGGGTTCGTGGATGCCACATAAATACAAGCTGGCTGTTTCAGGTTGCCCCCGTAACTGTGCAGAAGCCACCATCAAAGACTTTGGTGTAGTATGTGTAGAATCAGGTTATGAAATCCATGTGGCTGGAAACGGCGGCATCAAAGTACGGGTAACTGACTTCCTCATTAAAGTAGATACCGAAGAAGAAGTACTGGAATATTGTGGTGCTTTCAGTCAGTTCTATCGTGAAGATGCGCATTATTTAGAACGTACTGCACCGTGGATCGAGCGTGTTGGCTTAGATAAAGTTAAAGCGGCTATTCTGGATGATGAAGACAATCGTAAAGCTTTGTATGATCGCTTTGTGGTGTCGCAGAAACCTGCACAGATTGATCCTTGGAAAAAGCATGCTGACGGTGCGGATGCACATCAGTTTGAGAAGATAAAAATTACTGCGTAAGTATCCATGCAATCTGTAGGTTGGCGCTGACGACTGTATGGACACAGGAGGTAGGGGCAGTTACCGAGGAACGAAGCCCAACCTACAATCATGGCTTTTGCGACCCTCTCCGAAGGGAAGGGAGTAAATCCTACTAAGAATTTAAGAGAAAATTAAAAATGAGTAACTGGTTAGAAATAACAACCCTTGACGCAATCCCTGTTTTAGGATCGCGAGTGGTTGAAACTGACACCGTAAATATCGCCCTTTTCCGAGGCAAAGATGATAGCGTTTTCGCTATTAAAGATGAGTGTCCTCATAAGCAAGGCCCTTTATCACAAGGCATTATGCATGGTGATTCGGTCACCTGCCCACTACACAATTGGAAAATCAGCCTCGTATCAGGCGAAGCCTTAGGGGCTGATGAAGGCTGTACCAATGTGTACGAAACAAAAGTTGAAGATGGCAAAATCTTCCTGAAACACTAAGACACGTATTAGGTATTAAACATGTTATTCGGTCGCGGTAAAAAGAACCCTATCAAGATAGCCGACAAGAAAATCAAAGAATGGAAATATGCCACTTGTGGATACTGTTCTACAGGTTGTGCTATGGAAATAGGGATTAATGAAGAAGGCAAACCTGTATCTTCGCGTGGCGTAGGTGGTGCAGATGTCAACCGTGGCAAGCTGTGTTTAAAAGGTATTTATGAACATGAGTTATTTGATTCGGCAGGTCGTGGCACTGAACCCAAGATCCGCGACGATTTCAAGCAAGAGTGGAAAACAACGGATTGGGATACTGCGCTAGATCGTTGCCACGACGGCATTCGAGAGATACAAGAGAAATATGGTCGTGACTCTGTTGCCATTATTTCTACCGGACAAATGCTGACCGAAGAGTTTTATACACTAGGCAAACTCACCCGTGGCTTAATCGGTACCAACAATTACGATGGCAACACCACCCTCTGTATGGCATCAGCAGTTTCGGGCTATAAACGCTCTTTCGGTTCCGATGGCCCTCCTGGCTGTTATGAAGATTTCGAGCATACGGATGTATTAATTGCTTGGGGATCAAACCTACCAGAACAACATCCTATTATTTATTGGCGCATGAAAGAAGCCCAAGAAAAGAACGGCTTCCCATTAATTGTTATTGATCCACGCGTTACCATGTTGGCGCAAAATGCGGATCGACATCTGACCATTACACCCGGCACAGACGTAGTACTCATGAATGCCATGATGCACGTCATTCTTGATGAAGGCTTGGAAGATCGTCGTTACATTGAAGCAAATACGCACGGCATAGAAGAACTTGAAGCTGAAGTTGCCAAATATGACCCTGTCACAGCAGCAAAAATCTGTGGCATTGATGAAGATACTATTCGTGTAGTTGCTCGCCTGTTTGCCAAAGCAGGAGCTGCGATGCAAATCTGGACAATGGGCATCAACCAAAGCACACATGGTTCTGATGGCGTCGTAGGTATCAACAATCTGGCACTACTAACAGGCAATATTGGCAAACCTGGTGGCACCAGCTTATCCATCACCGGCCAATGCAACGCCATGGGTACTCGCGAATGGTCATCCTGTTCTGGGCTGCCCAACCATCGTTATCTTGAAAATGCTACAGATCGTGAAGATATTGCGAAATTCTGGAATGTTGATCCGGAATTCTTCCCCAAAAAACGGGGCATGTTGCAAACCGATATTTATGCTGCGATTGAAACAGGACAGATCAAAGGCTTGTGGTTAATTGCCACAAATCCTTTAAGCTCATTACCCAATACAGCACGTATCCGCAGAGCAATGGAAAGCCTGGAATTGTGTATTGTGCAGGACTGTTATGAAGATACCGAAAGTGCACAATACGCACAGATTTATCTTCCTGCAGGTACGTGGGCAGAAAAAGAAGGCGTAATGACCAATACAGAACGGCGTATCAATATCGTAAAACCTGT
>CAZDMX010000040.1:0-10164 GCA_964506085.1 uncultured Thiothrix sp.
TTGCACAGTCTCTGAAGTCTCGCCAATGCTTCTTCGTAGCACCATTTGCGGGACTGAAGTCCCACTTCCAAGTAATAAATTCACGCTAATTTAATGAGATACATCCATTAACAAATAATATTTTGTATTATACAAAAAAAAAGCTATCCTCAGCACTTGATCAAAAATTAAGTAAAGTATTCATGAAAACCATCAAGCCTATCATTATTAGTTTCTTCGTCCTGACTTTATCAGGGTGTATGTATACTTCACCGCTACATTTTGATGGCATATCTGTCGATGAAAATCGACACACTACCTATCAGTCTATTACCTCAGCAGATAAAAATAAAATTAGAGAGCTCGCCAAAGATATTGCTAACCTATCGCCTGATGTAGATGTAACAGAAGCGAACCTGATCGCCTATGAAGCTGTGCTTTACCCAAAAGTATTAGCCAACCAATACCAGCTTATGACCCCCCCTAATTACCATAACCAAATGGTAAACGCAGGGGTACGCAAAAAAGGCCATTGTTATCATTTTGCACAAGATTTGATGAAGCATTTAGATCGACCTTATAAAACATTAACACTAGAGCGCGTTATGGCTTTTCAGGGAAAGCTTCTGGAACACAATGTGCCAACCGTAAGAGCCAAGGGACAAAGCCTTCAGGAAGCTATTCTTCTTGATGCATGGAGAAATTCCTCAGACCTGTTATGGATGAAAGTAAAAGAAGACGATGAATACCCCTGGGTTAGATATGTGCCACCAAAGGCTAGATCATAGAGGTGTTCTCTATAGGTTCTGGGATTTAGGGAAACGCTATAATGAAATGGGTGATGCTCACTTCATCTCGCGTTGCTTTTTAATCAGATCATAAGCTGTCTGAATTTCTTGAGTCCGTGCTGTTGCTTCTTTAATCATCTCTTCAGGTAATCCCTGCCCGGTCAATTTATCTGGATGATATTCTCGAATTAAACGCCTATATGCCTTTTTTATTTGAGAATTCGAGTCATCTTTCGATACACCCAAGGCCTGATAAGCTGCATCAATTTCACTGGTGGGCGTATATTGACTGCCTGCCGATGAAGGCCCTGATGAATGATAATGTCCACCCGCAAATTGACCTTGTCCCAGCAACATAGCCAGTAATTGTTCAAATGCAGTTGCTGAATAGCCAAGCTGTAACGCAATTTCACGCATCGTATCAGCCTCATTAGGATGCAATTTTCCATCGGCCAGTGCGACGCGTACCAGATAAACCATCAACATTTGTTTCAGGTTCGGTGAAGATGCCGTTACTGCGTTAAATTCTTGAATGAGTGTTGCTATTTCATAATCAACTTGTGATCCTGTTTTAAAATGACTAATCGCTTGCTTTCTATGTGCAGTACTCATATTCAGTTGAGACATGAATTTCTCAATATGTGCAATTTCTTGCTCGGATACGCGCCCATCAGATTTAGCTAACGTACCCATTAGCGTGAAAACGGTTTTAAAAAAAATGGATTGTCGTTGTGTATTTAGCCCTTTAATGCCACCCACATTACCAAAACCACTTAGCCGTCCTAGTAAACCACCCGATAGCTTAAAACTGATAAAGCTACCCACAAGGAAACCAAGAAAAGCTCCGAAGAAACTACGTCCAAAGAGATAATACCCTAGGATAGCTGTGACATATTTTATATAGCGCATTATTGTATTGTTGTTCTCATTATAGGTTTATTCAAGGTTCCATTTTAACTAAATAGGGCGTATGTTGGCACGACATAAAATAAACAATACTATCGGAAAAGAAAGACACCTTGTCAAAATTAAACAAAAAAATATTTTTAAATAGACTATAAGAAATACACGATTTGAGAAGTAGGCTCTAGGAGGCTGTCCGAGAACTAGAAACGTAGCGAAAATGTCAGCCTCCTAACATCAAAAACAGACAAGTACAGACAACTAATGAGACATGATACTTTACGAGGGATTACATGTTAAAACAGATGGAAGTTTTTTTAATTGCGGCCGTGTTTGTTCTACTTACCGCCATTGTCCTGATTATTAACACTTGGCAACGCGCAGATGAATTCAAGCAACAAAACAAGGCCGTTCAACAAGCAGTTGTGAAAGGAGCTGTTTATGCTATCAATAACCATCTTCAGAACAGGCATAGGCATGTTCAGTTGTTTCTCGACGAATACGAGCAACTGGTTTTACACCTCAATCGTTTTCCTTCAGATGAACAAACAACGAATGATATCCGCAACCGATTACAACAACGCTTCCCGGATTTTTTTACTTTTACTATTACTGATCAGAAAGGCAAACCAACACTACAAGATATCGACTCTCTGGTCGGTGAAGCCTGTCAACTGGATTTAAACAATTTTGTTAAATCCCTAAAAAACAGCACAAAAAAGGGGACTAACAAAGTCTTTATTCACCCCCAACCTTTTAATTATCACTATGACATCATGGTTCCTATGTACACCAGTGGTACGAGTGATATGAATCCCATGCTAAATGAGGACAGTCGTATATTTTTTGCCAGCTTTTACTTAACGGAAATAGCCGATATTTTAAAAACCCATGAAGTACCAGGACAAAGGCTGATGCTCGTCAAACAATCTGATACATCATTAATAGAAGTAGCCCAACAAGGAGCAAGAGATAAGCTTTCTCGGAATATTAATTTAACAGAAGAAGAGCTAGGGAGAATTCAGGTTCACGAGAATATTCCCAGTAGTTACTGGCAGCTTGTCAATTTACCTGATGCCAAATTCGAAAATGCATACCTTCGTAAATTGTGGACAGAAACCATCATTATTATGTTTATCGTTGCTTTTGCGCTCTTTTTATTAATTATTGTGTTAATAAAAACGGTGGAGAAACGCGGTACGCATCAATAAAGAGAGGCATAGATAGGGTTTCTAAACTTCGGTCATCCATGTCCGCGTACTTTATTCGAGGATACTGGAGTAATTTCTCCCATCTGTTTACTGATAACCATGATTTCAAAAGCAACCGGGCTGGTGTCATATAACTTCAGCAAACGGCAAGCATCTTCACTGACCCATGCTTTGGCAGATGCACTTATCCAGTGATTACGTGCTGCCGTATCTTTCCTTGCACCTTCTAACATGTAGGTATTGAGTTTGTTAGAGTAGTTCTTCTTAAACCATCTACGTACATCTCGGTAAACGGTTTTTGCGCGTTCCTGATCGGCACATGTATCATCCACGGGGCCCGTATTAATAGCAAAAGAACCCGCCAATAAAACATCTTTTTGCACAAGCCCCGCTGTATAAATAATTTCACAATCATCCATCATCAGGCGAGTGATATTTTCTGAATCAGTCTCAAGACTATCGACCTTATCTTTAACCTAAAAAACGCAGTTGAAACTACTGCGAATGCCTATAGCACTGAATCTAAAGGTTTTCTGGAAAATTTTGACTTCATCCGTAGAGTGACTACGAATAAAGCCAAAATTTTCCAGAAATTCCTTTATCTTCAGCATTCTAGTCATTCTCGCTACGTTTCAACTGAGTTTTTTAGGTTTAACAAACGATAAAATTGTTTCAGTATCTGATGGCATCGTAAAAAATTGTATTTCAGCTTTCATATTAAGAAATTGTACGGGTAAGAAAGAAGAGGAAGAATAGCATTCTGGCTACTATAAACCTTAACTTTATAGAGGAAACTTTATTAACAACCATAACGCTCTCTATATTGTTTAATTCTGTCAAGCAAGTCATCATCTGTCATAGCACTTGAAACATGCTGTATCACATCATGCAAGCCGACAATACTTGATACCTTTACACCGTAATCTTGCTCAGTTTGCTGAACTGCTGATAACGCGCTCTGCCCTCTTTCTTGTCTATCCAGCGATATAGCAACACCGGCAAATTCAGCGCCTTGTGCTGCAACGATATCCGCTGCCTCGCGGATAGCAGTACCCGCCGTCATTACATCATCAATAACCAGAACTTTTCCTGCTAATGGCGCCGCTACGATGGTTCCACCTTCGCCGTGATCTTTTGCTTCTTTACGGTTAAAAGCATAAGGATAATCCTTTCCATGTTTTTCATAGAGCGCGGTTGCTGTGACCGCAACTAGGGGAATTCCTTTATAAGCAGGACCAAATAACATGTCAAACTCAATACCAGACTCAATAATAGATTGTGCATAGAATTCAGCTAGTTTTGACAATGCTGATCCTGTTTGAAAGAGCCCTGCATTAAAAAAATACGGACTAATTCTACCGGACTTTAATTCAAATTCTCCAAAGCATAAAACATTGGATGTTATGGCAAAATCGAGGAATTCTTTTTGATACTCTTTCATGATCTGTAGTCCGAATTAAATATAAGAAAATAGCTTTAAAAACATTCTTGTTGTATAACATTATGTATTTTAAGTAAGTATTTTTTGCAGTTGCAAAATTCATTGACGTTGCGATATAAGCTGGTATGGTGTCGTGTATCAAAATAATGAGTCACTACTCAGGTTGCCCTTATCAGACAGACTCCTAGTTTTCTGTCGTATTGAAAAAGAGGTTGGGCTGATTAGTTACATTGAGTTGCAGGAGCACAAGATAGCATATGGCAAATGATAAATTAACTCAGGATATTGATCCACAAGAAACTCAAGAATGGATTGAATCACTCGAAGCAGTCACCCAATCAGATGGTATTGAGCGCGCTCATTATCTATTAGAGAAACTCATTGATAGCGCTCGACATAACGGTGCTAACCTCCCCTATTCTGCTAACACAGCCTATATCAATACCATTCCAACTCATTTAGAACCTTCCATGCCGGGCAAGCAAAATCTAGAATCAAGAATCCGTTCTTATATTCGCTGGAATGCCACCGCGATGGTGGTTCGGGCTAACCGTTTCAGTTCTGAGTTGGGTGGCCACATTGCCTCATTTGCCTCTTCTGCAACCTTGTACGATGTAGGCTTCAACCATTTCTGGCATGCACCTACGCCTGATCATGGTGGCGATTTAATTTATTTTCAGGGGCATATCTCCCCGGGGATTTACGCACGTTCCTTTATGGAAGGTCGGCTAACTACAGAAGACCTCGATAAGTTTAGGCAAGAAGTCGACGGCGGTGGTTTATCATCGTATCCACACCCTTGGCTAATGCCTAATTACTGGCAGTTCCCTACTGTTTCTATGGGACTTGGTCCGATTAAGTCGATCTATCAAGCTCGTTTTATGAAGTATCTGCATCATCGTAAGCTTGCTGAAACTCAAAACCGTAATGTTTGGTGCTTTGTGGGTGATGGTGAAATTGATGAGCCAGAAACCACAGGTGCCATCTCATTAGCAGGCCGTGAAAAACTGGACAACCTGACTTGGGTGGTAAACTGTAACCTGCAACGTCTTGACGGCCCTGTTCGTGGTAATGGTAAAATCATACAAGAGCTAGAATCACTCTTCCGTGGTGCAGGCTGGAATGTCATCAAGGTGTTATGGGGGTCTTACTGGGATCCATTACTGGCTAAAGATACTAGCGGCAAACTAAAGCAACGCATGCTTGAAGTAGTCGATGGTGAATTCCAAAACTATAAGGCAAAAGATGGTGCTTATGTACGAGAGAATTTCTTCGGAAAAGACCCTGAATTAAAAGCCATGGTAGAGAAAATGTCAGACAGCGATATCTGGCGTTTAAATCGTGGTGGTCATGATCCGCATAAAGTCTACGCTGCGTATAAAGCTGCATCAGAGCATAAAGATCAACCCACCGTTATCCTAGCCCACACCGTAAAAGGCTATGGCATGGGTGCTGCGGGTGAAGGTCAGAATCGTACTCATCAACAGAAAAAACTAAGTGAAGACGAAATGGTTATTTTCAAAGACCGTTTCAATATTCCCTTAAGTGACAAGGAAGCGGCGGCTTGCGAATATTATCGCCCAGACCCTAACAGCGAAGAAATCAAATACATTCAAGCACGTCGTAAAGCCTTGGGAGGATATATTCCTTCGCGTCAATCGGTTGCTGCACCCTTGACTGTACCCCCCTTGTCGACGTTTAAAACGTTGTTAGAAGGCAGTGGTGATCGTGAAATGTCGACCACTATGGCATTTGTTCGATTACTCACTATATTGATTCGTGATAAAAGTATGGGTAGACATGTTGTACCCATCGTACCGGATGAAGCCCGTACCTTTGGTATGGAAGGCATGTTCCGTCAGCTTGGTATCTATTCCTCTGTGGGTCAGCTTTATGAACCTCAAGATAAAGACCAAGTGATGTTCTACAAGGAAGATAAATCGGGTCAGATTCTTGAAGAAGGCATCAACGAAGCAGGCGCATTCTCATCATGGATAGCTGCGGCAACTGCTTACAGCACACATAGCGTCAATATGGTTCCGTTCTACATCTACTATTCCATGTTCGGTTTCCAACGTATTGGTGACTTGGCATGGGCGGCGGGTGACTCACGCGCACGGGGCTTCTTGTTAGGCGCTACCGCTGGACGTACCACACTGGCAGGTGAAGGCTTACAGCATCAAGATGGTCATGGAATGATTCAAGCCGCTTTAATCCCTAACTGCGTGAGCTACGATCCTACCTTCGCTTATGAAATGACGGTTATTATCCATGATGGCTTACGCCGTATGTTTAAAGAGCAGGAAGATGTTTACTACTACATCACCGCAATGAATGAAAACTATAAACAACCCGCTATGCCAAAGGGCGTTGAAGAAGGTATTCTAAAAGGCATATATTCCTTTAGTGGTGGTGGTAAGAAAAAGAAGAAAGTACAACTGCTAGGTTCGGGCACGATTTTACGTGAAGTCATCGCCGCAGCTGAACTACTGAACAAAGACTGGAAAGTGGATGCAGACGTATGGAGTTGCCCAAGCTTTAACGAGCTGGCACGCGAAGCCAGAGAGATTGAGCGCTGGAATCGCCTAAACCCACTTGAAAAAGCTAAAGTGCCTTATGTGACGCAAGCTTTAAAAGATCGTCGTGGTCCTGCCATTGCTGCTACTGACTACATCCAGAGCTATGCCGAACAAATACAGTCCTGGATGCCTATGAGTTACACCGTACTTGGTACCGATGGCTATGGGCGCAGTGATACCCGCGCTCAACTTCGTAAACACTTTGAAGTAAACCGTTATTATGTCGTCATTGCTGCACTAAAATCACTTGCTGACGAAGGCACGTTACCTGCTGCAAAAGTCGCCGATGCTATTAAGAAATACGATATTGATGTTAATAAAACTAACCCGATAAAAGCATAGGAGGAATAATTATGAAGACCAAAGAAATAATTGTTCCTGATATTGGTGATTTTGAGAAGGTTGAAATTATTGAATTGCTGGTTGCGGTTGGCGATACCATTGCGGCTGAAGATTCACTGATAACCGTGGAATCAGACAAAGCTTCGATGGAAATACCCTCTAGCGATGGTGGTGTAATCAAAGAACTTAAGGTGCGCATTGGCGATTATATAGCGGAAGGTAGTGTGCTAGCCATTATAGAAACCAACCAATCAGCAGGCAATGACGCTGATGACGAGCAAACTACAGCAGAGCAGAAAGTTGAACCCGAACAAGAAGTTGAAGCCGCTCCTAAACCCGAAGAGAAAAAAGAAAAACCTGCGCCTGTCATAAAAACGTCACCCACAGCAAACATAGACGAAGTTAGCTTTACCCAAGCCTATGCTAGCCCCTCACTCAGACGTTTTGCTCGTGAACTCGGCGTAGACCTTGGTCAGGTTTCCGGCTCTGGTCGTAAAAACAGAATCATTAAAGAAGACATTAAAAGCTTCGTTAAACAAAGTATGCAAAGTGGTGGTGGCTCATCAGCCACTTCAGGGGCAGCCCTCGGCGCTCTGGGAGTAGCCCCCATGCCAGAGGTTGATTTCAGCCAATGGGGTGAAGTCGAAACCGTAGCACTCAGTAAAATCAATAAGCTAACTGGCGACTTCCTGCATCGCAATTGGGTTACTATTCCACATGTAACACAATATGACGATGCTGATATCACCGAAATGGAAGCTTTCCGTAAGCAAATGGGAAAAGAGCTTGAAAAAGAAGGCGTGAAAATAACTCCGTTAGCTTTCATTATGAAAGCCGTGATTGCCGGTTTAAAAGCCTACCCACGCTTTAATAGCTCATTGGATTCCAGCAAACAAAACCTAATTCAGAAAAGCTATTATCATATTGGTGTGGCAGTCGATACACCGAATGGATTGGTTGTACCCGTTATTCGCAATGCGGATCAAAAATCACTCATAGAAATTTCTCAGGAAATACGCGAGCTAGCATTAAAAGCACGCGATAGAAAACTAAAGCCATCAGATATGCAAGGTGGTTGTTTCAGCATCTCCAGCTTGGGTGGAATCGGAGGTACAAAATTCACCCCTATTATCAACGCTCCTGAAGTCGCTATTCTTGGAGTTTCACGCTCAAAAATGCAACCTGAATGGAATGGTACAGAATTTGAACCGCGCTTAATGCTTCCACTGTCTCTTTCCTACGATCATCGAGTCATAGACGGTGCTGATGGAGCTAGATTTACCAGCTTTTTGAGCAAGACGTTATCGGATATACGTCGCTTGTTGTTGTAGGTATTGTGAATGAGTTTAATCGTGTACCGGGTTTAGGAGTCGAGAACTGGCTGGTCAAGCCCTCGTTAAAGAAAGCAAGACTTTATCAACGCCTCCAACTCCTTAGCATTCTTGCTACTCCGCGTATCTTCCACGCATCTAATTACCTCAATACGGTTATCACGTGATTCATTTATATCAATAATGGCTAGCTGTTGATTATGAATATTAAAAATCTTCCAGCCTTTGTCTGTCTGTAGCACGGCTTTAATCCGTTCTACCTTCCATTGCTCAAATAAAACGATAAGCTTGTCATAATCAAAAATAGTTTCTTTGGGAAAGATATAACCCGTGCTTTCATAACCATCAATGATAGAAGAATCGTTAATTTCATGCAGGTGGTTATGGTGATCAGGATATGTCGCAGCACATTTAGTATTAGCGATACCATCCAATACGCTAAGGTCTAAGCGACCGAAACGGGTTTTTATAATGTCCAGTTTAGGAGGTTCCAAGGAACTTACATAGTCATCAAAATACTTTTCAGTATTAATGTCGCAATTGTCCATTTTATTAGCGACTAGTACATCTGCCATTGCTATCTGATCGATGAAGTTCTCGTGTGTGGAATAGCGAGTGTCTAATAAATTATTGGGATCAATCAAACAAATGGTGGGGCGCATATCTAACACGCCTTGAAAGTACTCACCTCGCAGAATATCCAGTACGCGTTTGGGGTGTCCTAAACCAGAGGGTTCGATCAATAAGCGTTGTGGTTTAGTTGCTTTTAATATCTGATTAACCGCTACCTGTAAGGAAACACCCGCTGCACAACACATGCAACCACCTGGGATTTCTTTAACAGCAATACCTTTCTCTTCATAGGTGGTTTCGGTAGCTCTGGAAGCTTCGCTAGCTTCATAAATAGCACCATCAATACCAATATTTCCAAACTCATTCACCAAAACAGACCACCTCTCACCCACTGGTTTCTGTGCCATCAAATGTAAGATTGAGCTGGTTTTACCTACACCGAGAAAGCCAGTGATCAGGTTGGTTTTTATGTGTTGTAAAGTGTGCTGTAACGCATTCTTCGCAGGCATGATCTTATTCTATTGAAATGATTTCATATTCTACAGGCTTACTATTGATGTTTAATTCAAAAGTATCATGCTGATATTTACCTAGCAACTGCTTCCCTAGCGGAGATTGCAGGGTAACGATAGTGATCTCTTTGTCTTGATAATTAACTTTCACACCACCTGCTTCAGCACCGAGCCATACTGTGCTTACTGTACCTTCTGCTGTTTCTAATGTGACTAATGCTGATAAACCAATGGGAGTGTTTTTATTAAATCCTGATGGTTGAAGTGCTTTAAAAACTGATAATGCCTGCTCAATTTCCTGAACACGTATAGATTGACCATGCGCCAAATAAGAAGCTTCCAACCCAAACGTATCATATTTGTTTTCAGCTTTTGTTTCGGTGTGAGTTGATCTGTCATAAGCAGCATTGGCAGCTAATTGTAACGCTTTAAGATTAGCTTCGAGTTTCCTTACAATTAGGGCATGTATGCTTTTTTTATCCATTTTGTTCTGGAGTTTTGTAAC
>CAZDMX010000041.1:0-10159 GCA_964506085.1 uncultured Thiothrix sp.
TCTAATTGCTGACTTTGTTGTTCAACCCAGTCCAGCGCACCATTACCTGTAACCGCTTCAATACGCCGAACACCGGAGGCCACACCGCTTTCAGAAACAATTTTAAATAAACCAATGTCGCCTGCTCGCCCTACATGCACACCACCGCATAACTCAGTTGAGAAACCAATATTCACCACTCTCACTTCATCGCCGTATTTCTCACCAAATAAAGCCATTGCTCCTGCGTTCATGGCATCATCCATACTCATTATCTGAGCTTGAGCAGCTGCATTATCACGTATTTGAGAATTAACAATAGACTCAACGTGGGCTATTTGTTTGGTCGTAACCGGTTCAGTATGAGAAAAATCAAACCGTAAACGCCCAGCATTGACCAACGAGCCTTTCTGCGCAACATGCTCACCCAATACAAATCTAAGCGCAGCATGCATGAGATGAGTAGCTGAATGATTTAATACTACTTGCTGTCTGTGCTCAGCATCTACATCAGCAGAAACAACATCCCCCTGCTTTAATTGGCCTTTCACCACCTCGCCCTGATGAACAAAAACATCTCCTTGCTTTTGAGTATCTGTGACGGAAAATTCACCCGTTTTAGTAAAAATACGACCTATATCGCCGACTTGGCCACCTGACTCTGCATAAAAAGGAGAGCTATCCAATACCAGTTGTCCCTTATCACCAACAGAGAGCTTATCGGTTTTTTCACTACCCAGAAATAATTCATTGAGTATTACTTTATCTTTTAACAGCTCATAGCCGGTAAACTTAGTTACACCTTGCAGATCAAGCTTATCGGCATAATCTATATCGAACTTACCAGCACTTCGTGCGCGTTCGCGTTGCGCATTCATTGCAACCTCAAAGCCATCATGATCCACTTTCAAGCTTCGTTCCCGGGCAATATCAGCCGTCAAATCAGCCGGAAAACCAAAAGTGTCATATAGCTTAAATACTAATTCACCACTAATCGTGTCACCCGACATAGCAGACAAACTTTCATTTAACACTTTCATGCCGTTATCTAGTGTTTCAGCAAAACGCTTTTCTTCTTTTAATAAAACAATAGCAACGGATTTTTCGGCTTTCACCAACTCTGGGTAAGCCTCTCCCATTTCAGTCACTAACGGTTCTACCAGACGGTAGAAAAATGGATCATTTTGACCTAATTTATGGGCATGACGAGCCGCCCGACGAATAATGCGTCTAAGCACATAGCCCCTACCCTCATTGGAAGGTAATACGCCATCTACAATCAAAAAGGCACAAGAACGGATATGATCTGCTATTACACGTAGTGACTTGTTTTCGAAGTTATCAGTATGGGTTAGTTCTGCGGCGGCTTTAATAAGCTTCTGGAAGATATCAATTTCATAGTTACTATGCACACCTTGCAAAATTGCTGCTAACCGTTCAAGCCCCATTCCTGTATCCACCGAGGGTTTGGGTAGTGGTGTTAATGTACCGTCTTTAGAGCGGTCGTATTGCATAAAGACCAGATTCCAAATCTCGATATAACGATCACCGTCTTCGTCAAGTGTTCCCGGAGGACTACCAAAAATATCTTCACCATGATCGTAAAAAATTTCAGTACAGGGGCCACAAGGGCCCGTATCACCCATTTGCCAGAAATTATCTTTTGCTCCAATACGACTTAGCCGCTCTGGGTCAACACCTATTGTGTTTAGCCAAATGTTGGCGGCTTCTTCATCCTCATCAAAAACAGAAATCCAGAGCTTATCGGCAGATAAACCTATTACTTCAGTCAAGAACTCCCAGGCGTATTTAATAGCATCTTCTTTGAAGTAATCACCAAAACTGAAATTACCCAACATTTCAAAAAAGGTATGGTGTCTGGCGGTATAACCTACATTTTCCAGATCATTATGCTTGCCACCCGCACGAACACAACGTTGTGAAGAAGTAGCTCGTTGATAAGATCGCTGATCTTCGCCCAGAAATACGTCTTTAAATTGCACCATGCCCGCATTAGTAAATAACAAGGTGGGATCATTGCCGGGCACTAATGAACTGGACTTAACAATCTCATGACCTTTGCCTTGGAAAAAGCTCAGGAATTGCTGTCGAATATCAGCACTACTATTTTTCTTGTGTGTTGTCATTTAATTACTCATAAAAGCTTTGTGGCTCTGAACAAGTTCTCGGAGGCGATGCTAAAGAGACTGTGCTGATTACGAACACCGTATGGAGCCTGAAGGCTCACCTCCAGAAAGGTAACTTGATTAGATTTCCTTAATTATTTAATTCTTGATGAATGAGCTCTGTATCGAATCCACGGCTTGCAAGAAAGCGTTGAAGCTTGGCACGTTCAGCGAAATCCCGTGGCAATTGCTCGCCGCATTTCTTTAAGCGAACCTCATGGATACGTACATACCAGTCAATATCTGCTTTATTCAAATAGCTATTGATCAAGCTACTTGAGATTCCATTTTCGCGTAATCCACTAATGATTTTTAAACGACCATAACCACGTTGCAAGCCAGAGCGAATACGCATTTCTGTATAACGCTCATTACTTAATAAATCTTCCGACTCAAATCTATCCAGTAAATCATTAATTTCTGCTTCATCACACCATTCTCGCTGGCGCAGTTTTCGCACCATTTCCTGACGAGAGTGTTCCCGTCTGGCTAATAAGGCATAAACGGTATCAATACACTTTCTTTCATATTTCGTCGCCATGAATTACTAACTAGGCTAATCGTCTTTTGAAGGCGCTTCCTGCTTTTCTTTAACTTCATCAACTTCATCCTTAGATAAATAATGATCACGTACTGCCTTCTCGATTTCATCAGCAATAGCTGGATTCTCTTTCAAGAAACCACGTACATTGTCTTTACCTTGGCCGATTTTCTCATCTTTATAGCTATACCAAGAACCCGCTTTTTTGACCATACCCAGTTCAACACCTAGCTCAATTAATTCCCCTTCGCGCGAAATACCTTCGCCATAAAGAATCTCAAATTCAGCCTGTTTGAAAGGGGGTGCCACCTTGTTCTTAACCACTTTGACACGGGTACTATTACCGATAATTTCATCACCTTTTTTGATAGCACCTATTCGACGAATATCAAGACGCACAGAAGCATAGAACTTTAACGCATTTCCGCCTGTGGTAGTTTCTGGACTGCCAAACATGACACCAATTTTCATACGTATCTGGTTGATAAAGACAACCATGGTATTCGAACGTTTGATATTCCCTGTCAGCTTACGCAAAGCTTGTGACATCAAGCGAGCTTGCAAGCCCATATGGGAATCACCCATATCACCTTCAATTTCAGCCTTTGGAGTCAACGCAGCAACAGAATCTATAACCACAATATCAACCGCACCGGAACGTACCAACATATCGGTAATTTCTAAGGCTTGCTCACCGGTATCTGGCTGAGAAACCAGCAGGTTATCTATATCAACACCCAGCTTGGCCGCATAGTTTGGATCTAGAGCATGTTCGGCATCCACAAAAGCTGCCGTGCCACCGTGTTTCTGACATTCTGCAATCACGTGAAGTGTTAACGTGGTTTTACCTGAGGATTCCGGTCCATATATTTCAACAACACGTCCTTTAGGTAAACCACCTATGCCTAATGCAATATCAATATTCAAGGAACCTGTTGAAATAATATCAATATTACGCAGGGCTGCGGAATCACCTAAACGCATCACTGCGCCCTTGCCAAATTGACGTTCAATCTGCCCTAGCGCAGAAGCTAATGCCTTCTTTCTATTTTCGTCCACAGAGACTCCTAGTGATTTATTAGATCTGTTAATTGATGTTTGAGGATTTGATGGGGATTATTTCATATTTCAGGGATAGAGACACATAATTTTATACGGCAGAGATTATCATTGCGCCGTCCCTAACTGTTCCGCTGTTAATAAAAACACACCATCACCACCATTTTCGAATTCTATCCATTGAAAAGGTACATCCTGCATGAGTTCTTGCAATTTATATTGGCTGTTACCTACTTCAACGACAAGTACACCATGTGGGTTAAGATAATGCGTAGCAGCAGCTAGTATACGACGCGTAATATCTAGCCCATCAACTCCGGAGGCTAACGCCATTTCTGGTTCATATTTAAACTCCTCACTTAATGCAGCCATATCTTCAGCATCTACATAAGGCGGGTTACAAACGATGAGATCATATTTTTTGCCTTGCAGTGCTTCAAACAAATCAGAATAAATAGCATCGACTCGTGTAGAAACATCGTGCCGATCAATGTTAATCATTGCTACTTCTAATGCCTCGCTTGATATATCAGTAATATCAATATGGGCTTCTGGAAAAGCATAGGCGCAAGCAATGCCAATACACCCACTACCCGTGCATAAATCAAGAATTGAGTGGGTGTTATCAGCATTGATCCATGGGCTAAATTGTTGTTCAACCAGCTCTGCAATAGGCGAACGTGGTACTAATACGCTTTCATTAATATAAAAAGGTAAACCTGCAAACCAACCTTCGTTCATGATATAAGCAGCAGGTTTTTTTGTCTCGATACGTTTCCTGATTATTGCTGCTATGGTATTTTTTTCTTCATCCGTCAACTTTCCATCCCAATAAACTTCAGGGGTATCTACTGGCAAATGCAAACTGCGTAAAACAAGATAGACAGCTTCATCAAGTGCAGTAGACATACCATGCCCGAAATGCAACTCCGCTTGCATAAACTGGCTGGCTCCCCAACGCATATAATCTTTTAGTGTTTGTAGATGATACATATAGAAGTCTTTGTTAAGTTCTTTGTTTATTTGGGCATCTTTATTAAACCTAAAAAACGCAGTTGGATCACGAAAGTCCACGCAAGCTCTTGGTGCGCGTAGCAAAACAAAAAAGCTCCTCATCACCAACAAGGTGACAGTCTTTTTCGCGCTCAACTACGTTTCTAGGTTAAAGATTCTAATTAATAGATATCCATATGTAATTAGAGGCCATTATCTCGTATGATGCCCCTTTACAATAACGATCAGGACAATGATGAAGGACTATCTCAAGGCTTACCCGTTTTACCTCATCCCTCACCACTTAGTTTCACGCATTATATACCGTTTAACACGAATTGAGTCACCTTGGGTACAAACGGCGATAAAACGATTTTCCAAAGTCTTTTCTGTAGACCTAAGCGAAGCTAAAGTTGAAGATATTACACAATTTAAAACCTTCAATGAGTTCTTTACACGTGAGTTAAAAGAAGGCGCACGTACTATTGATACAACCGAAAATATTCTTATCTGTCCTGTGGATGGCACTATTAGTCAAGCGAGAGCCATTACCGATGGTGATATATTTCAAGCAAAAAAACATAGCTACTCAGCAACTACTTTATTAGGTGGAGATAAGCGTTTAAGCGAACCTTTTCAACAAGGCGTTTTTAGTACCCTCTATTTATCCCCTCGCGACTATCACCGCATACATATGCCTTGCGATGCGACACTCACTCATCAAATTTATATACCAGGTCGACTCTTCAGCGTTGCTCCTTTTACCGTTAATACTATTCCAGGCCTTTTTGCTCGCAATGAACGTGTTGCAGCGCTTTTTGATACCGAATACGGACGCATGGCAATGGTGCTGGTAGGGGCGATCAATGTTGCTGCTATTGAAACCGTATGGGATGGCTTAGTCACACCACCACCCGGGAAATCCATAACCACTAAAACCTATAAAAACAGGGAGGCAACGCTTAAAAAAGGGCAAGAAATGGGCCGTTTCAATATGGGGTCAACCATCGTATGGTTAATGGAGTCTGCTGATTTTAAGTGGTGTACATCGACAGCGTCTGGAACACCTGTTCAGATGGGAGAAGCTTTTTTACAAAAGAATGAAACCTAACTGGTCTTTATAAGGTGATTTGACGAAAAGAACTTACCAAGGTTGCGCCGAATTTTTACTATTGTGCTTGAAGGCTTTTTAAATCTTTAATTATTTGAGCTACATGTTGCTTCGGGCTAACCTCTCTATATATCTTGGCAATCCGTCCTTGTGGATCAATAATAAAACTATGTCTTTTAGCCACCTTGAAAATAAACATGTTCAATAAAGAACCATATTGTTTAGCCACTTTACCATCGGGGTCTGATAACAAAGTAAAGGGTAGTTTATGTTTCTGGGCGAATTGTGCATGACTTTGGACATCATCAACACTAATTCCCCATACAACGGTATTAATACTTTGTATCGCAACCAGATTATCTCGAAAGCTACAAGCTTCTGCGATACAGCCAGGCGTTTCATCCTTCGGATAAAAATATAGTACCAGCCATTGGCCTTGTATTTTGTTTAGTGTTTTGAGCTGTTGATTTTGATCTGACAAGGAGAAGTCAGGTGCTAGCTGCCCTACTTCTAAGTCGTTTGCAGAAACAGAGTGTGTCATAAGTAGACCAATAACAAATAGTTTTACTAGTTTGGAAAATATCATATTTCACCCTGTCTCATCTTGCAGCTTATAGTTTACATTGGGTTGTAGCGATAATGTCCGGTTATTTCATAATCAAACAAGATATCGCCCAACTCAGGGCCACTACCTATATTGTGAATGATTAAATGTCGCAAAGAGTTAGTATACGCCTCTTCTTCGGCAACAATACCAATATGTACCATATTTTCATTTATCTTCCAGCTAACAATATCTCCTGGCAAATAATCTTCAGGGTCATCCGTTATCGGTAATGAAGAGCCAAAACGTGAAAAAAACACCCGCAGGTTAGGCACTCTACGATGATCAATATTAGGGTCAGGTTTTGATAACCCCCATCTTGATTGATTAGGGTATCGGTTAAAGTGTTTACTGATATCTTCATGTACTAGTTGTTGCAGATCAATACCTAACTCTCGATAAGCGCGAATCACTACATCTGTACACACGCCAATAGAATCGGGAACATCACCCATAGGGTAAGCAATTTTTATATAGCGACCATCGTAAGTGACATCATGTGTGGTTCTTTCCAGTGCAGCCTGAGCCAACTTCTCCAGAAAAGTAAATTCGCGAGGGAGTTCTTCGATGTATTCTAACGCGGGAGGTATTATAGCTTTATCAGGTTGTCTTTGTGATGCTGGAGGTAATAGCTCTATCTTCGGCTCATTAAAACCTTCTTCTTTTTCTGCATCCGGTTTTTTATCGCATGAGGCGAGTAACATGATGAAAAGAATGAAGGGCAACAGTGCCCTTTTGTGATTGATATAAATAATGAGACCTTTTGCCCAAACCCGCTATTTTTTAGCAAGTTCTCTAGCTATTCTATTCCTGAGTTTATAGGGTACTCCCTGATTCATCATCAGTGCAAACGGTTTCAGTTGCCCATGATCTTCTACGTACCCTGCCAACGTACTAACCTTATTCAAGGTTCCTGATTTTGCGTATACGCCTTGCTCTATTTCTGGTAACAAATGTTTCCATGGTTTAAAAGCTTGTAATAAATCGACTAATTGCCGTGGAGACAATCGGTTTGCACGTGATAAACCTGCACCATCCTGCATCACAAAATGTTTCCACTGAAATCGTTGTGCCAAAGTGTCTTGCATATAACGCGACACATCCACGGCGTTAGCCGGACGACCATAATGTTCAGCACTCATCGTTAAGACGAGCTGGTTAGCAATGAAATTGGTTGAATACCTCATCATGGGTCGAATCATTTCACCCAGAGTTTTACCATTGATATGGGTATAGACAGGTTGTTGTATCGTATTTATGCCGCCAATGATCCTGTTCCCTACTTGTACACCATTCTGCCGTAATAGAGCCGCTAGCAATTCAGCAAAATACTTCTCAGCATTACGGGGATCACGTCCCGTATTAACACGCAACTTACCTTTCTTAAAACGGTTAGACATGCTTTTAGCATAGGCAGTTAAAGGCGTTTGTGATTCCGCTGACACCACCCGACCTTTTATTTTTTTAATATTAACCGTATTAAAGTTTGCCGCTAATGCAGAAGGTACAGCGTCATAAGGGTTATTACTACGACCTGTTCCCGGCATGATCAAGTTAGCTTGAAAGAAGGAGGTATCAAGTGCAATAGTATCAATCTGAATCAAACCACGCTGCTTTAGTCTTTTTGCTATTCTATCGAGTTCTTCCGACACCAAAAAAGGATCACCACTACCTTTGACCCATAGCGTGCGGGTTGTCTGGTCAAAATAAAAATGGGTTTTAAAACGATGAGACTCCCCCCAGCGCTGCAAAGCAAGCCATGCGGTAACTAGTTTGGTAGTTGATGCGGGGATATACGGCGTGTTGGCATGATCAGTGATAATAGCTTGACCGTTAGCGTCAACCATCAGTATCCCTGCATTTTTCAACTGTGAAAACTGAGCTAGCGCATTTTTCGCCTGACTCACAGCAGGATTGAGCAATGTTATAAGCACAACAAAAAAATAGCACGGTAGATTATTTTTCATGTAAAAATCTCAATTAGTTAGAGTCTCGAAATTATTCCATACACGCTCCTTAACTCCTGTATACAGCATAATCATCCCTGCTTTACCTGTAAACAGACTATAGATAATCAGTAAAAAATCGTCCGATTGCAACCCTCTTGTACATGTTTTGATGGCTGATCAGAATGATCGATAAACATTGTATTAATTAACATAGCAAGAATAATTGCGACTTTTTTGTACTTCTGGTAAATTCCGACTTTTATCACAGGTATCACACATGATAAAAATTACTTGATTCTTTTTAATAAGTATTTTAGTATATTCGAATATACAAATTTAGACACAATTTTAAGACTACATATCGTTAGGAGATATTACATGAAATTACAAGCAATCGCGTTTTCAGCGCTAATCGCTCTATCTGCAACTTCATCAGCTGAATGGTGGGACGGATGGAATAAAGGAAATGGCCAGGGTCAAGGTACTGGTAACGCACAAGGACACGCTCAAGGTGCCGGTAACGGACAAGGAACGGGTGCCGCCGATGCTAAAGGTTGGGGAACAGGAAAAGGCGATGCTGACGGTGAAGTAGATTTCGCCATCCAGTTTAAAGGCAAAGGCCGTACAAACATGGATTCCAAAATGTCAGGTGACGGCACAGGAAATGCAGCTGGAAACGCTGCCGGAAATACAACTGGGGCTGGTAACACTGCTGCTAATGCTAATGCAACAGGAACAGGTTCAAACACTGGTAATGCATCAGGAACTGCTCCTTGGAACAACAACAACAACTTCAATAGCAATGCACGTCCAATGGCCATGCCTCGTGCAGCGGCTCCTCGTGCTGCTGCTCCTCAAGCAACGGCTCCACGTGCAACTGCACCAACTGCGGCTCCTCAAAAGCAGATGCCTGCTATGAACATGCAACAACGTCCTCAAATGCAAATGCCTGCTATGAACATGCAACAACGTCCTCAAATGCAAATGCCTGCTATGAACATGCAACAGCGTCCTATGATGCAGATGCCTGCTATGAACATGCAACAGCGTCCTATGATGCAGATGCCTGCTATGCCAATGATGTACGGTTATCAGCCAGCACCTATGATGTATGCTTACCCTGCAGCTCCACAGATGCCAACAGCTGCTGCACCTAGCGCCCCTTCTTTTGAAAGTGCACAAAAGCGTATGCAAGCACAACGTCAACAAGCTGAAGCGTTCTTTAAGAAAATGGAAGAGCAGCGTAAAGCTCAGACAAATGCACCAGCTCCTGCGGCACCTGCTGCTAGTGCTCCTGCGGCAGCAACTACAGAAGCTCCTGCTGCTAAATAAAACATACTAGTTTTATTTCAAAGCCACTGTCATTTCAGTGGCTTTTTTATGTCTGCAATTTATCCATCAATGAGCTGTACCCCTTCCCCTATCCTTCACCAGTCATCAGACCTGTTCAACCACTCATGTCCTTCCGCATGAAGAAACTCTCCTTCATCCTGAATCAAGTATTCCCACACAGATATCCTAGGCACAATACTCTTATCTTCTGTAGTTTGTATTTTTTATATCCCGCAGAGCACCCTTCATACGGCTAACAGCACAGCTAACATACTTAGGACTCAGGATTAAACATCATGGTTAAGAGATATAGTAAACTCAGCTTATTCGGCACAAAAGGACGGCTTGGCAGAATCGTTTACTTCTTATTTTCGTTTATCATGCCTGTGAGTGTTTTTTGGGTTA
>CAZDMX010000042.1:0-10154 GCA_964506085.1 uncultured Thiothrix sp.
AGATTCAGTGCTATAGACATTCGCAGTAGTTTCAACTGAGTTTTTTAGGTTGAACCAATCATCCACAGAAATACAGACAAAATGTCAATCAAACAACTCCCTTCCCACCTTATTAACCAAATCGCCGCAGGTGAGGTGGTTGAGCGCCCTTCTTCTGTGCTTAAAGAATTGGCGGAAAACGCCCTTGATGCTGAATCCACAGAAATTATTATTGATATCGAACAGGGTGGATTAAAGCGTATTCGCATTCGTGATAATGGAGTTGGCATACCGAAAGACGAACTTCGACTCGCACTAAGTCGTCACGCGACCAGCAAAATAGCTAGCCTTGATGATCTTGAACACGTCAGAAGTTTAGGGTTTCGTGGAGAAGCTTTGCCCAGTATTGCCTCGGTTTCACGCTTAGTGCTCACGTCACGAAGCAAAGATATGGAACAAGCTTGGACATTAACGGAAACCGCCCATGAAGAGGAGATGGTGCCTGAGCCTATTTCTCACCCTGTCGGCACCACGATTGAAGTGCGCGATTTATTTTATAACACGCCTGCTAGACGCAAATTTCTAAAAACCGAACGTACTGAATACAAGCATTTAGAAGATGTTGTCAAGAAAGTCGCATTAAGCCGTTTCGATACCGCTATCGAATTACGCCACAACCAAAAAACAACCCTCATGCTGCAACCAGCGACCACCCAGGAACAAGCAGATAAACGTGTGGCTCAAATCACCGGCAGTGCCTTTATGGATCAATCTATTTATCTTGATTATGAAGCCGCAGGTCTACGTTTATGGGGCTGGATCGGCCTACCTACCTTTTCTCGTTCGCAAGCTGATTTGCAATTTTTCTATGTGAATAATCGCATTATTAAAGACAAAGTTGTGACCCATGCGGTGCGTCAGTCTTATCGAGATGTGCTGTATCATGGGCGACATCCTGCCTACGTACTGTTTATGGAATTGAATCCAGAGAATGTAGATGTAAACGCGCACCCGACAAAACATGAAGTGCGTTTTCGTGAAGCGCGGTTAGTACATGATTTCTTATATAGAACTATTCATCAGGCACTAGCCGATGTCAGACCAGATAATGACCCTGCTATGCAAATGGCTGAACGACCTGACTTGCCACAACCCTCATCAAATACGGGATCATCCTACTTGCCTCAACAACATCGTTTAAATATGCCAGTAAATGAACAATTGGCAACCTATCAAAAACTTGGCCAGTCGTATAATCCGCCATCAGCGACATCTGGATCATTATTTCCGAGCGCTTCATTGCCTGAGCAAACCGAGGATGATGCAGACGTACCACCTCTAGGCTACGCCCTAGCGCAATTACATGGTATCTATATTTTGGCTGAAAATGCCAATGGCTTGGTGTTAGTGGATATGCACGCCGCCCACGAGCGTATTACTTATGAATCATTAAAAAATAGCCATACAGACGATGCTATCCGCTCACAACCTTTATTAGTGCCACTCGTTATTAGTGTTAGTCACAAAGAAGCTGGATTTGCAGAAGAGCATGAAGACACCTTCACCCAGCTGGGGTTCGGCATTAATCGACTAGAAGCTGAGAAAATTGTTATTCGTGCCACACCTACCTTGCTAAGAGGTGCTGATATAGAAACACTAACCCGTGATGTCCTTTCTGACTTGATAACTCATGGCAGTAGCGATCGGGTTAACACACAGATCAATGAAATTCTGTCAACAATGGCTTGTCATGGTTCAGTAAGAGCCAACCATAAACTATCCATTGCAGAAATGAATGCGTTATTAAGAGATATGGAACGCACGGAGCGTAGTGGACAATGCAACCATGGCCGCCCTACGTGGACGCAAATGAGTATTGACCAACTAGACAAGCTGTTTATGCGGGGACAGTAGCGTGGGCATTCTTGACAAAGCGCAGGATGATACAGCGCAGGATGACAAAGAACAGGTCGCTGAAAAACAGAAAACAGAAAACAGTCTGCCACCCTGCATATGTATCATGGGCGCGACGGGTACAGGAAAAACCGAGCTTGCCGTTGAAATGTGTAAACATTTTCCTGTTGAAATAATCAATGTGGATTCTGCTCAGGTTTACACTCAAATGAATATCGGCACTGCTAAGCCCGATAAAGCGACACTCGAACTCGCTCCACACCGATTACTGGATTTTATCGACCCCTCTAAAGCGTATTCGGCTGCTGATTTCCGCACTGATGCATTGCGTGAAATGCGGGAAATAACGGATGCTGGCAATATCCCTCTATTGGCGGGCGGCACCATGCTGTATTACCGAGCCTTACTCAATGGCCTTGCGCCTTTACCTTCTGCCAATCCAGAAATTCGGGCAAGACTAAGCGCCGAAGCGGAAGAAAGAAGCTGGTCATTTCTACACAAACGTTTGCATAAAGTAGACCCCGAAGCTGCTGCTCGCATTCATCCCAACGATCCACAGCGCATACAACGCGCACTTGAAGTCTTTGAAATAACAGGCACACCACTGACTACCTTGCATAAAGATGCCAAGCCAGAGCCACTGCCGTGGCGGGTATTGAAATTTGCGCTCATTCCTCGCGATAGAGAAGCTCTCAAAAAGCGACTAGCACTGCGCTTTGAAGTTATGTTAAAACAAGGCCTTATTGATGAAGTCAAAAAACTCTATGTCAGGGAAGACCTGAACATTGAACTTCCTTCTATGCGTTCAGTAGGTTATCGACAGATATGGCAATACCTCGATAGCAAATCAGTTGGTGAAAATGACTACAATTTGATGAAAGAACGTGCTATTGTCGCAACCAGACAACTAGCGAAAAGACAATTAACATGGTTGCGCTCGGAGAAAGAAGTAAATCAACTGTTCATGGAAGATGACAATATCGCAGTGATGAAAAGCAAAACTAGGGGCTTTTTAATCAACTAGAAACGACCATTAGGCATTAAAAACTTCACTATTTTAGTAGTAAACTATACTATTCCTCCCGCTCGACAATAAAAAACATCGTTATTATTTACTTTATTCTGCTTGTAGCTATGCAGCACTAAGCTATTTAATAATAATGTATAAAATACCCATTAAAACTAAATAACTAAAATCCCCAATAATGCCAGGAGTTAACATGATGTCTAAAGGGCACACTTTACAAGAACCCTTCCTCAACACACTAAGAAAGGAAAGAATCCCCGTTTCTATTTATCTGGTAAACGGAATCAAACTACAAGGTCACGTTGAATCTTTTGATCAATTCGTCATTTTGCTTGGCAACGCTGTAAACCAGCTTGTTTATAAACACGCAATTTCAACAATCGTTCCAGCTCGCCCCATTAAATTGAGCTTAATGGACGAAGACGAATAATCTAAACCTCTTAAATTAGATTTAGATAAAGTAATACATAAAGGGTAACTATCATCAATAAATATTGGTGGTAGTCACCCGCGACCCCCTCACAACTGTACTCAAAAGCACTCACTTGGAATTATTTGAACGCCCCAAACATGGCGAAACAGCGATACTTGTTCAAATTGGATTGAACACTACGCTCGAAAAATATGACCAACAAGAGTTTCAGGAACTCGCACGCTCAGCGGGTGCCGACGATGTCGCCTTCATAACCGGTTCGCGCCACTCCCCAGATCCTAAACACTTCGTAGGCCAAGGCAAAGCTGACGAAATTAAACAACAGGTTCTCGTGCATGATGCTGACGTGGTTATTTTCGATCACTCTCTTAGCCCCGCTCAGGAACGTAATCTAGAAAAACTATTTGAATGTCGGGTAATGGATCGAACCGGTCTCATCCTTGATATCTTTGCACAACGCGCGCAATCCCATGACGGCAAACTACAAGTAGAACTGGCTCAGCTAAAACACATGTCTACACGGTTAGTGCGTGGCTGGACTCATCTGGAACGCCAAAAAGGCGGTATCGGTATGCGTGGTCCTGGTGAAACTCAATTGGAAACCGATCGTCGGCTACTCAATGTTCGTATTAAGCAAATCAACAAACGCCTGAAAAAAGTTCAGAATCAACGCGAACAAGGCCGTCAATTACGAAAAAAAGTAGAAACACCCACTGTCTCTCTGGTCGGCTACACCAATGCAGGAAAATCGACTCTCTTTAATAAGCTGACCGACGCAAAAGTATTCGTAGCAGATCAACTGTTTGCCACACTTGACCCTACTTTAAGAAGACTGGACTTACCCAACCAACAAAAAATTGTACTTGCCGATACCGTAGGCTTTATTAAAGACCTGCCTCATGGCTTAGTCGCTGCTTTTCGTTCTACCCTTCAAGAAACCATTGAAGCGGATATTTTACTCCATGTTATTGACAGTCAGGATGAACAGCGAGATATGTTCCGTGCTGAAGTAAATGATGTTATTGAGCAAATAGGTGCTAACAAAATCACTCAGGTTGAGATCATGAACAAGATTGATTTGAGCGATGAGTCACAACCCCGTTTTGAGCCAGCTCATGATGGATTTCCCGCACGTATTTGGTTGTCAGCTCAATCAGGAGAAGGTCTAGACTTACTAAAAAACCATCTAAGTGAAATTTTTGCCAAATCACTTTTTGAAGGGGTGCTAACTTTGCCCCCTCAATATGCACGTTTACGTGCCAAGCTTTATGACGATAATGCCATTATCAACGAGGTCATCACAGAAAATGGCTCATATCAACTAAAGCTATCTATTCAAAAGCGTTTGCTTGAGTCTATGCTTCAGGCAGAGAATACTTCTTTGGAAGCGTTACAAACCAAATCCAACCCTCCTTTATAATCATAAATAATCGACTACTTCTCTTGTTCTAAAGCCAGATCATGGTATAGGGTGTTAGTGAGTTAGTTACCATCCAAAAAAGGATGCCTGCTGCTACGAACACTATTAGTATTTAAGGTGGAAAAATGAGTTCTAAAAAAGGCTTAATAAGTCAACTCCTGCATACAGACCCACAAAGAACCATTGAGCATGGTTCTTTGCACCAGCCAATCCACACCTCAGTTGCCTTTGGCTATAAAAATTCACGAGATATTGCCAGTGTTTTTCAGGGAAAAGTCAAAGGGTTTTCTTACGGCAGAGCTACCAACCCAACGGTTACGGCTCTTGAAGATAAAATATCACTATTAGAAGATGGACTAGCAACCTGTTGTTTTTCAACAGGCATGGCGGCTATCAGCGCCACGATGTTGACCCTGCTAAGGTCGGGTGACCACCTCATATCCAGCTCCTATCTGTTTGGCAATACCAACAGCCTATTCAACACACTAACCGCCTTTGGTATTGAAGTCAGTTTTGTTGATGCAACAGATGTACAAAACATTATTGATGCCACTCAAAGCAACACAAAGGCGGTATTCGTAGAAACCATCGCCAATCCAAGGACTCAAATTACAGACCTCACTAACATTGGAGATTATTGCGCTGATCATGGTTTACTTTATATCGTTGATAACACGCTAACTACACCTTTGCTATTCCAGCCCAAAAGCGTAAAAGCGGGACTTATTATTAACTCACTTACCAAATATATCGGCGGGCATGGCAATGCATTAGGTGGAGCCGTAACAGAAACGGGTTGTTTCGACTGGTCTACTTTCGACAATATTTATGACACCTACAAAAAAGGCGAAAGTAATACTTGGGGTATCCTGCAAATCAAGAAAAAAGGGCTACGTGACATGGGTGGAACACTCAGTGCAGAAACCGCTCATCACTTATCAGTAGGTTCGGAAACATTGGCGCTACGTATTGCAAAATCAACGAGTAATACACTAGCATTAGCTCATTTTTTCGAAAAACATCCATTAATCAATCAGGTCTTTTATCCAGGATTAGAGAGCCATAAAGAACACCAGCGTGCTACCACCTTATTCACAGCCTATGGCTCAATAATGAGTATTGAACTCAACCCAAAGATCAACTGTTTTGATTTCCTGGACAGGCTAGATCTAGTTATTACCGCCACTAATTTAGGCGACAATAGAACCCTTGCCCTACCCGTAGCACATACCATTTATTACGAAATGGGTGCAACAAGAAGGAAATCAATGGGAATAGCTGAAGGTTTGATTCGTTTATCTATCGGCATTGAAGACATTGAAGACCTTATCAATGATTTCACAGTTGCATTGTCATTATCAGATCAGAATTAATAGAGGCTCCAGCTAAATATGAATAGGCAACCTAGTGATAAACCAAATATTTCAGACAAAAGGCATTGCTGAAAATAACAAAAAATGTAACAATCGGCATATAAATATAATTAATAAAACACGCTATCACAATAATAGAAACAATAAGATAGAACATGCAACCAAGGTATAAAAATAAACAACCCGGCTTCACCATTGTTGAGCTATTAATCGTTGTTGTCATCGCCTCCATTCTTATTGGATTAGCTGTACCCAGTTTTCAATCATTTATCAGCAGAAACAAACTAGCCACTATTAGTGATGAAATCTATTCGGCGATTAGTTATACCAGAATCGAAGCCGTGAAGCGTCGAACCAATGTGACGCTTTGTGCTAAAAATAGTGATGGCACAACAACCTGTGAACCACTAGGCACTAATGCCGATTATGCCAATGGATGGTTAATTTTCATTGATAATGATACCGATGGAATTCTTGATGTAGCAGAAGAGCTATTAAAAATCACAGATGCCATTCAAGGTAATATATCAATTACAAACGACAATACAACGATACCCGGCATCAGATTTGGAATATCAGGAAGAGTTGCTCAAGGTGCCGGAACGCTAACCATTAGTGCTAACTCTACTACGTTTAGAACTCTGGACGTTAACAGAAGCGGTAGTGCTTATTTTAATTAGGAACGTGCATGGAATAACTTCGACAACTATAACGCAGAATTATTGTTTCAGATGGGGGGATTTCAAAAGGCGCAACGATTTGAGATCCCTCCACCTGGGACAATAAGCAAGTTAGAGTGTCGAAGTTTATTTCAAGCACGTTCCTTCGTTAACATCCAGAAATAGCCCTCCATCCAGGTGGCGGGAGTTTTCATGCTTACTAGATGGTAATTAATTAAACCTAAAAAATAGTTTAATAAAAATAATAATGAACATAAGACATCAACAATCAGGGTTTTCACTTATCGAGGTATTAGTCACGGCGGTTATCTTATCGACCGGACTTCTCGGTATTGCAGGCTTACAGCTAAGCAGCATCAAGAATTCGCATAATGCATTTCTTGAGACTCAGGCGCGCTATATGGCAACCACTTTATTGGATAAGATTAGAGAAAACCCACTTGGAATAAGTAGCTATCTTGTGGATGGAGCAGTATTTAACTGCCCTGTTAGCGCTCCAACCCCCACTTGTGTATCCATTGCGACGGGTACAACAGCCTGTACGGCAGCAGAATTAGCCATCAGTGAACGACATCGCACCATCTGTGGCAATACGGTAAGTGGCAGTGTAAATGGAGGTGTTAAAACTGAACTCCCTAATGCTTCGATGACCATAGAGTGCATCGCCGCAGATGGTACTTTTGGTGCCGATTGCACCACACGCGACGTGAGTATTAGTATTTTTTGGGGAGAGCGAGATATTGAGAATGGTGGTATTAACCAAACCAGTTTACGCATAACAGGTTCAATTTAATCCCGCTAAACCTACACACGAAAGCATAATTAGAATGAATAATAAAAAACAAAATGGCTTTACTCTGATTGAATTGATGATCTCCATGCTTATTGGCCTCTTTTTGCTGGGTGCTGTAATGACATTGTATCTAGGCAATAAAAGGAGCTATCAGGAGCAACAGCAATTTATCATGCTGGAAGAGGCTGGTAGAAATGCACTGTTCGAGCTGAGGGATACCATTCAACACACGGGTTATCGTACCGCCGATCTATTTCCTATTACCAACAATTTCATAACGGGAGTTGTTACGCCGTCATTTTGTAATGGCGCAGGCGTTAATGCGACCAATAGCAATATTGCTGATGCCACCATTATTAATTCAACAGTGGATGCGGCAATAGATACCATTGGGGTTGTCTATTTTGGTGATAATACACTCAGTACCGATTGTAGTGGTACTGCATTACCAGCAGATTGCCTGCTTAGAACCAGTATTGATCCCATGGCAGCAAAAATTTATAACTCCTTTAACATCGTAACGGTTGGCACTATTCCTGAGCTGCAATGTGCAGGGTCGCTGGGTCCCGCTGCAACGACTCTTGTGAAAGGGGTAGAGAATATGCAGATCAATTACGGTGTAGATCAAAACATGGATGGCCAAGTTGATAATTATATGAACGCTACGGTGGTCGCTTCCGAAGCCGCATGGAATCAGGTGATCAGTGTACAGATTGCCGTTTTGGTGAGGACACTAAAAGAAGTTAAAAACACCGCTGTTGCCCAAAGCTACGCTTTGTTAGATAAGAAAGTGACGATAGCGGCGGATAAATATCACCGAGCCGTGTTTACTACACTCATTCGATTACCTAATACTCAGCCTTAAGACACTTGTTATGCATAAACCCTATCACCTACAAAGACAACAAGGCGCCGCATTAATCTGGACGTTGGCAGCTTTAATTGTGCTGACTACTTTGGCTCTTAGTTCTAGCCGCTCCTCCATTCTTAGAACAAAAATTGCCAGCAATGATGTCTTGCTTGGAAAAGCTTATCAGGGAGCAGAGTCTGCACTAGCAAAAACATTATCTACCAATAATAGTAGAAAGTTTCATTTGGTTGATACGTTAACCAATGGAGGTTCGAATGCCGCTGGCAATCAAGAAAAAACATTTCCCGCAGTTACTACAGATAACATCTCAACCCAAACCACCGTCGAGCTAGTAAATACAGGAGACTGTCCTGCATTGGACGATATAGCCATGAGTACAGAAATGTCAGGCGACTCAGGTGGCGTACATTGTCAATATTACAAAGTGACAGGCACTTCCAGTGTGGTAGGTAGTGACGGTGCAGCCGACACTCATATTGCCGGTGTTATTCAATTTATACCCAATACAGCAACCACAGACGATTGATTTGGAAGCTTTAAATAATTTCTAGAGCGCAGCGACTGACCAGAAAAACAATAAGAACCGTTAAAAAATAACAATAAAACAAAGGCTAACACCATGTGTAATCATGTATCAAAATATACACTCCTTACCGCAATGCTATTTATAGCTCCTCTACTATGGGCAGACGACACTGAGATTCTAGTGAGGAACACACCGCCGCCACCGCCTAAAATCATGTTTCTTATGGATAATTCTGCTAGCATGAATGATCCTGTGCCGGGAGATGCCTCATTAAGGAGTCGTATGCAGGTATTGCAGGCTACGTTTAGTAGTGTTGCAGATGCGATGGATCAAAGCATAGAAGTAGGTATGGCAACGTACGGAGGGAAAGATGAGAGAGAGCAGGGAGTTTCCTTTCCCATTTCAACTCTCAGCGATAATGCCACCACCATACTAACTCAAAATCTGCTCCATAATGACACGTCAATCATTCCAGCAATTCCGTTAAACAGCGCAAATCATAAGGGTATGTTTGACCTTACTACAGACAACATCCCCGATCCTTCATCACCTACACTGACTGTAAAAGACTATCTTAAAGAATATGTTGATAGCTGGACACCGAGTGGAAATACGCCTATTCCCACCGCACTCTACGAAGTGACGCGCTATTTTAAGGGAGAAGCACCCTGGGCAGGACAGGACTTTCCAGACAGTAGCGATGCCGCACATCCATCCACCTATAGCGGCAGCAACTATCAAACCAAAGGTACAGCGACATACACTGATAAATGTGCTACAGAAGCGCTGTGTACGAGGAAAGACACGAGTGACCCCTCGGCATGCACACTAGTGGGCTCTACAGCCACCTCCTTATATGGAGGTCTGTCCAGCATACAGAGCTGTATCGCTGATGGCACATGCTTGCCAGCCTGTGAAATAATTCCAGCAGCTCCTGCGGACCCGATAGCTCCGGTGGCAGCTTTTACCTCCGTAAAAGTAGATTGTACCAATATTGGAGATGCTAGCTGCGGGATCAATTGTGGCTCCAATAAAGGTACTGACTCAGAACCATTATATCGCTGTGATTCTACGGCTCCAGTCCCTTCCTCCCCTGAAACGCCTATCGCTACCTACAGTTGTAGTGAATATTATGAGT
>CAZDMX010000043.1:0-10132 GCA_964506085.1 uncultured Thiothrix sp.
TTAGATTCAGTGCTATAGGCATTCGCAGTAGTTTCAACTGCGTTTTTTAGGTTCAATCAATTACGCTTCACTAGAACCTTCAGATGATGAACTCTCATCGGCAGCTTTTTGTGCAGCTAGAGCCGCTTTTTCAGCCGCTTTTTCTGCATCTTTCTTAGCGGCAAGAGCTGCTAGCTCTGCGGCCATCTTATCTTCACGCTCACGACGCTTCTCCTGATGATGAGCAAGACCTGTTCCGGCAGGTATTAATCTACCTACAATGACGTTCTCTTTCAGACCTCTTAACTCGTCACTAGCACCTTTAACAGATGCCTCTGTTAGTACACGCGTGGTTTCCTGGAAGGAAGCGGCAGAAATAAACGAATCGGTAACCAAAGATGATTTGGTAATACCTAGCAACAAACGAATAAACTTAGCAGGCAATTTGCCTTCTTTTACAAGCTTCTGATTCGCTGCATCTACATCGCGGAAGTCGATTTGCTCACCTTTAAGGTATTTACCGTCTCCACCTTCAACGATTTCAACCTTACGAATCATCTGGCGCACGATAACTTCAATATGTTTATCAGCGATGATGACACCCTGTAGACGGTAAACATCCTGAATCTCTTTTACCAGATACTCAGCAACAATCTTTGGCCCCATCAAACGCACAATATCGTGAGGACTACGCTCACCATCGGCGATATATTCACCTACAGCAACCTTCTCACCATCGAATACGTTCAACACTCTCCATTTTGGAATCAACGCCTCATAATGATCACCTTTTTCAGGGGTAATAATAAGGCGTATCTTAGTAGTTGTTTCTTTACCGAAGGAAACCGTTCCACTAATTTCTGCAAGAATGGCTGGCTCTTTTGGCTTTCTAGCTTCGAACAAATCAGCAACACGTGGAAGACCACCCGTGATATCACGAGTTCTTGTGGATTCTTGTGGCATACGCGCTAATACATCACCCACACCTACCGTCTCACCGTTTGATAAGTTGATTAATGCACCACCATTCAAAGGATACTGCACGGGCATCTCTGTTCCCTCAAAGAACATAGATTCACCTTTATCATTCAACAAGCGAACAGTCGGACGTAAGTCTTTACCCTTAGCACCACGATTCTTAGGGTCTGTAATTTCAATTGAGCTAAGACCTGTCATATCATCAACTTTTGTGTTGATAGTTATGCCATCAACAAAATCAACGAAGTCCACTTTACCGCTTACCTCTGTAATAATGGGATGGGTATGCGGATCCCATGTTGCAATTTCTGCACCGGATTCAACCTTGTCACCATCGGTAGCTTTGATTACAGCTCCGTATGGAATCTTGTAGCGTTCTTTCTCACGACCGTTTTCATCGCTAACACTTAACTCACCAGAACGCGAGACTGCAACCAGGTTGCCCGCATCATTTTCCACAGTTTTTACATTAGTAATACGTATTGAACCTGATGTTTTCACAACAATGTTGTTTATAGCCGCAGAACTACTTGCCGCACCACCGATATGGAAGGTACGCATCGTAAGCTGTGTTCCTGGCTCACCGATGGATTGTGCAGCAATTACACCTACAGCTTCCCCATGGTTAACCTTATGCCCACGACCCAAGTCACGGCCATAACAAGATGAACACACACCGTATTTAACATCACAGGTAATCGCTGAACGCACTAGCATTTCATCAATGTGCATTTCATTGAGCGTATCAACCCATGCCTCGTCTATCAATGTATTTGCAGGTACAACTACATTGTCATCATTATCTTTAACATCAACAGCAACTACTCGACCTAATACGCGATCGCCTAGCGCCTGAACCACATCACCACCTTCGATGATTGGCTTCATAATCAAACCATCTTCCGTACCACAGTCTTCTTCTGTAACCACCATATCCTGAGCAACATCAACAAGACGACGCGTTAGGTAACCAGAGTTAGCCGTTTTTAGTGCTGTATCTGCTAGACCTTTACGAGCACCGTGAGTCGAAATAAAATACTGAAGTACATTTAGACCCTCACGGAAGTTTGAGGTGATCGGCGTCTCGATGATTGAGCCATCTGGTTTTGCCATCAAACCACGCATTCCTGCAAGCTGTCTGATCTGAGCCGCTGAACCCCGTGCTCCGGAGTCCGCCATCATGTATATCGAGTTAAAAGACTCTTGCTCAACATCATTACCATCAGCATCTTTTACTATTTCAGAACTTAAACCATCCATCATTGCCTTGGCTACTTGTTCATTGGTCCGAGACCAGATGTCAACAACCTTGTTATAGCGTTCGCCGTTTGTTACCAAACCGGAGGAGTACTGATTCTGAATTTCAGTTACATCATCTTCTGCTCTGGCGATGATTTCTCTTTTGCTATCAGGAATAACCATATCACTTGAACAAAAAGAGACACCTGCGCGAGTTGCATACTTATAACCGGTATACATCAAGTGATCAGCAAACATAACCGTATCTTTCAAACCGACATTTCTATATGCCTGATTGATTAAATTACCAATAGCTTTCTTGTTTAACACCGTATTCATAATTTCAAAAGGTAATCCCACAGGTAGAATATCGGACAAGATTGCCCGACCTACTGTAGTTTCAACTCTGCGGAAACGTTTTTCCAGCTCATCATCTTCATTTTTTATCGTATCTGTTATACGCACCTGAACCTTTGCATGCAGTGCAGCAACCCCGGAATCATATGCGCGTAGTGCTTCATCAGCATTGGAGAAGATCATGCCCTCACCTTTTGCATTGATCTTTTCACGCGTCATGTAGTACAGGCCCAGTACGATATCCTGAGATGGCACGATAATAGGCTCACCGTTTGCAGGTGATAGCACGTTGTTTGTCGCCAACATTAATACACGCGCTTCCATTTGAGCTTCAATGGAAAGTGGCACATGCACCGCCATCTGATCACCGTCGAAGTCAGCATTGAATGCTGCACACACTAGCGGATGCAGCTGAATTGCTTTACCTTCGATAAGTATCGGCTCAAATGCCTGAATACCCAATCTATGCAGGGTAGGAGCACGATTTAACATGATCGGATGTTCACGAACAACTTCTTCAAGAATATCCCATACTTCTGGAATTTCACGCTCTACCAATTTCTTGGCGGCTTTGATGGTTCCTGCTAGGCCACGACGTTGTAATTTACCGAAAATAAACGGCTTGAATAACTCAAGACCCATTTTCTTAGGTAGACCACATTGATGTAAACGTAGTGTTGGACCGGTAACGATTACAGAACGCCCAGAGTAATCAACACGCTTACCTAGCAGGTTCTGTCTGAAACGACCTTGCTTACCTTTGATCATGTCTGCCAAAGATTTAAGCGGACGCTTGTTTGATCCCGTAATCGCACGACCGCGACGACCGTTATCTAGCAAGGCATCAACCGACTCTTGCAACATACGCTTTTCGTTGCGCACGATAATATCTGGAGCGTTAAGCTCTAATAATCTACGAAGACGATTATTACGGTTGATAACACGACGATATAAGTCGTTTAGGTCTGATGTAGCAAAACGACCACCATCTAGCGGCACCAACGGACGAAGATCAGGCGGCAAAATAGGGAGCACCGTCAGTATCATCCACTCTGGCTTGTTGCCTGAAGTCTGGAACGCTTCCATTAGCTTCATACGCTTGGCGATACGTTTTAGTTTAGTTTCAGAGCGTGTCTGCGTTGCTTGCTCATGCAGGCTTTCAATTTCTTCGTTAATATCGACGGTTTGCAATAGCTTTAATACCGCCTCAGCACCCATGCTGGCTTCAAATTCATCACCGTAAGTTTCAATCGCTTCAAGATATTCTTCATCACTGAGTATCTGACCTTGTTCTAACTCTGTCATTCCAGGATCAGTAACAAGGAAATCTTCAAAGTACAATACGCTTTCAATACTACGCAGTGTCATATCAAGGAATAGACCAATCCGTGAAGGCAATGATTTCAAGAACCAAATATGTGCTACCGGGCACGCTAGATCAACGTGGCCCATACGATCTCGACGTACTTTGCTCTGCGTAATTTCAACACCACATTTTTCACAAATGACACCACGATGCTTAAGACGTTTGTATTTACCACACAAACATTCGTAGTCTTTTACTGGACCGAAAATCTTCGCACAAAATAAACCATCACGTTCCGGCTTGAAAGTACGATAGTTAATGGTTTCTGGCTTTTTTACTTCACCAAATGACCATGAACGGATCACTTGCGGAGAAGCCAGACCGATTTTAATCGCATCAAAATCTTCAGTTTCTGTCTGTTGCTTGAATATATTTAGTAAGTCTTTCATGCTCATATTAGCTACCTGCGTCTATTGGTACTATTACATTGGGATCAAATCAAACTAGGTACGGAAGCGCGCTTAGCTCCCGCCTTCTAATTCGATATGCAATCCAAGCGAACGGATTTCTTTCATTAATACATTGAAGGATTCTGGCATTCCAGCATCCATATAATGGTTGCCATCAACAATGTTTTTGTACATGCGGTTACGACCAGCAACGTCATCCGACTTAACCGTCAGCATTTCCTGCAAGGTATAAGCAGCACCATAAGCCTGCAATGCCCATACTTCCATCTCACCGAAACGCTGACCACCAAACATAGCTTTACCACCTAGTGGTTGTTGTGTCACCAGACTGTAAGGGCCGGTTGAACGTGCATGCATTTTGTCATCAACTAGGTGATTCAATTTCAGCATATGCATGTAACCTACCGTGACGGGGCGTTCAAACTGCTCACCCGTACGACCATCGCAAAGCATGGTCTGACCTGTTTCTGGAAGATCAGCCAGTCGCAACATGGCACGAATTTCTTCCTCATCACAACCATCAAATACTGGAGTTGACATTGGCACGCCTTTACGTAAGTTACCTGACATCTCTAGTATTTCTTCATCTGTCATCGAGCTGATATCGGCTTCACCCTGATTAGGATTACCGCCTGTGCTATAGATTTCAGTTAGGAATCCACGCAACTCATCTATCTTGACTTTTGCATCGACCATTTTACCAATCTTTGCACCCAAGCCTTTAGCTGCCCAACCCAAATGAGTCTCAAGCACCTGACCTACGTTCATTCGAGAAGGTACCCCTAATGGATTCAGAACGATATCTACCGGCTCCCCACTGGACATAAACGGCATATCTTCGACTGGAACGATCTTGGAGATTACACCTTTATTTCCGTGCCTACCCGCCATCTTGTCACCTGGCTGTAAGCGACGTTTAACGGCCACATAAACCTTGATCATCTTGAGCACACCCGGCGCTAGATCGTCACCCGCAGAGAGTTTTTCTTTCTGCTTTTGTAGACGCTCTTCGTAACGTGTTTTAGCGTCGTCAAGCTGTGTACGCAATACTGCCAACTGTTCGTTTGCAGCATCTACACGCATGTGAACTTCGAACCACTGAATAGGATCAAGCTCAGCAAGGTATGATTTGGTTACTTTGGAATCTGCTTTAAGACCATTTGGCCCACCGTCAGACACTTTATTAGTAATAAGCTTCGCTACACGATCGTAAAGGTCATCTTCGAAGATACGCATTTCATCGCGCAAGTCATTACGCACTCGTTGTAGCTCATCATCAAGAATCGATTGTGCTCTTGCGTCACGCTCAACCCCATCACGAGTAAACACGCGAACATCAATAACCGTTCCGAACATGCTTGATTTAACCCGCAAAGATGAATCTTTAACATCTGATGCCTTTTCACCGAATATGGCACGCAGCAACTTCTCTTCCGGTGTTAGCATGGTTTCACCTTTAGGTGTCACCTTACCCACCAGAATATCTCCAGGCTTAACTTCAGCACCTACGTGTACAATTCCGCTTTCGTCCAATTTACCTAGCAAGCCTTCTGCTACATTTGGAATGTCCGCGGTAATTTCTTCTGAACCCAGCTTGGTATCACGCGCCAGACAGGTCATCTCTTCGATGTGAATAGTGGTATAACGATCTTCGTCCACTACTCTCTCTGAGATAAGGATCGAATCCTCAAAGTTATAACCATTCCAAGGCATGAAGGCTACCAGCATGTTCTGACCTAGAGCCAGATCACCCAGATCAGTTGAAGGGCCATCTGCAAGCACATCACCGCGCTCAACCTGATCACCTACTCTTACGATTGGGCGCTGATTAATACAAGTGTTCTGATTTGAACGCGTGTATTTGATCAGGTTGTAGATATCTACACCACCACCTTCTGCTTCTGCGTCATTAACACGAATTACGATTCGAGATGCATCAACAGAATCAATCTTTCCACCACGTTTTGCAGTCACGGCTGAACCAGAGTCCACCGCTACAATTCGCTCCATTCCTGTTCCAACTACCGCTGTCTGTGCACGCAATGTGGGAACCGCCTGACGTTGCATGTTCGAACCCATCAAGGCGCGGTTAGCATCATCGTGTTCAAGGAAAGGCAAGAGCGCCGCAGCTATTGAAACAATCTGTTTTGGGGATACGTCCATATACTGAACCGCTTCCGATCCAAACAGACTGAATTCATTTAAATTTCGACAAGAAATCAGATCAGCTACAAATTCACCATCATCGCTCAACTCTTCACTCGCCTGTGCTATAACATATTTTGACTCTTCAATGGCTGACAAGTAATCAATATCCTCTGTCACTTTGCCATCTACTACTTTTCTATACGGTGTTTCAAGAAAACCATAATCATTAGTTTTAGCATAAGTCGCCAATGAGTTAATCAAACCGATGTTTGGCCCCTCTGGCGTCTCAATAGGACATACACGACCATAATGAGTAGGATGTACATCACGAACTTCGAAGCCCGCACGCTCACGCGTCAAACCACCTGGGCCTAGTGCTGAAATACGACGTTTATGAGTCACTTCTGATAAAGGATTATTTTGATCCATAAATTGTGACAACTGGCTTGAGCCAAAGAACTCTTTGACAGCAGCCGATACAGGCTTAGAATTGATCATATCCTGTGGCATTAAACCTTCGCTTTCCGCCATAGTTAGGCGCTCTTTAACCGCGCGCTCAACACGGACCAAACCTACGCGGAAGGCATTTTCAGACATCTCACCCACACTACGGATACGACGATTTCCAAGATGATCGATATCATCGACGATATCATGACCATCGCGAATACCTACCAGCTTCTTTAATACATCAAGAATATCTTCACTACTTAATGTTGTTGCTCCTTCGGCGTTATCACGACCTAAACGCAGATTGAATTTCATCCGACCTACTTCTGATAGGTCATAACGATCTTCCGAGAAAAATAGGTTTTTAAACAGATTATCTGCTGATTCTTTTGTTGGTGGCTCTCCAGGACGCATCATGCGATAAATTTCAACATGCGATTCAAACTTATTAGTTGAAGAATCTATATTTAATGTATTAGAAATATAAGGACCATGATCCAGTTCATTAATATATAGAATATAGAATTTCTTAAGGCCTGCTTCACGCATGGTTTCGATAAGCTCTTCTGTTACTTCCGCATTTGCAGCAACCAGCAACTCGCCTGAGCTTTTGTCAATAATATCTTTACCGATACGCTTGCCTTCCATGTACTCGACAGGCACTTCTAATGTTTTAGCGCCGGTCTTGTCCATCAAACGCACATGCTTAGCAGTAATACGACGACCTGTTTTAACGATCTCTTCACCATCAATCACGATATCAAAAGTAGCTAGCTCGCCTTGCATCTGCTTGGCGTTCAATGCGATTTTTATATTGGTTTTATTAAGTGTTACTGAAATGGTCTCATAGAAAGCTTCAAGTATGTCTTTAGTTTCCATGCCGATTGCACGCAACAGCACGGTTGCAGGTAATTTTCTGCGACGGTCGATACGCACAAACACAGCATCTTTAGGATCAAACTCGAAGTCTAACCATGAACCACGATATGGAATTACACGCGCGTTGTATAACAATTTTCCGGCTGAATTTGACTTCCCTTTGTCGTGATCAAAAAACACGCCGGGAGAACGATGCAACTGAGATACGATAACGCGCTCTGTCCCGTTGATTACGAAAGAACCTTTATCAGTCATCAACGGCATTTCACCGAGATAAACATCTTGTTCTTTAATATCTTTTACTACGCCACCGGTAGTCTTGCCATCCACACGCTTTGGTGCTGGAGCGTCTTTATCATAGATAGTTAAACGTAATTTTACACGTAGCGATGCACCATAAGAAAGACCACGAATCTGACATTCACGCACCGAAAAATCAGGCTCATCAATGCTATAATCTACATAGCTTAAATCTACATAGTTATTATAACTTACTATAGGAAACACGGAGTTAAAAGCACCATGAAGACCTTTATCTTTACGTTTGTCTGGTGCAATTCCCTCTTGCAAGAAACCACGATATGATTCAACCTGAATCGCTAATAGATACGGAATATCCAAAACCTGTGGACGTTTGCCAAAATCCTTGCGTATACGTTTCTTATCTGTAAAGCTTAATGCCATCGTTATTCCTCACACTTTCGGGATAATCTTGGTTAGCCGTATTTGTACCGCTAACCAAAAAAGAATCTGCTTAGAAAAAAGCCTGATTTCAATACAAATCAGCTAACTTATTTCAAATAAGACTCTGCGCTTCAACACTCACATACCATTCAAACAATCAAATAGCACCTAAGCGACAAAAGGCCGACAGTGTATACACACCGTCAGCCAATTGAACTAAAGCTTATTACTAAACTTTAGACAAGATTGATTACTTAGCCTCAGCTGTAGCACCAACCTCTTCAAGTTGCTTAATTGCTTCATCAGCATCATCTTTGCTTACGCCTTCTTTCAACGTAGCAGGTGCAGATTCAACAGCATCTTTTGCTTCTTTCAGGCCTAGACCTGTAATTGCACGTACCGCTTTGATCACTTTGATTTTGCTGTCGCCAACCGCAGTTAGTACAACGTCAAATTCAGTTTGCTCTTCAGCAGCAGCACCAGCGTCGCCGCCAGCAGCAGGTGCAGCAGCTACAGCAGCAGCGGCAGATACACCAAATTTTTCTTCCATATCAGAAATCAAATCAACGATTTCTACAACTGTCATACTTGAAATTGCTTCCAATATGTCATCTTTTGAAACGGCCATAATATTCTCCTATGTATACCGAGTTTAGGCAGATGCCTCTTTCTGATCACGTACAGCGGCTACAGCACGCACTAGTTTTCCTGGAACTTCGTTCATGGTACGAGCAAGCTTCTCTACCGGTGCTCTCATCGTTGCCATCAATATTGCTATTGCCTGGTCACGACTTGGCATCTTAGACAAGGTTTCAAGTTGTGAAGCTTCCAATAACTCACCACCTAAGGCGATCATCTTTACTTCAAACTTATCTTGCTCTTTAACAAAGTCCTTAATCACGCGAGCTGCGGCTCCAGGATCCTCTTGCGAGAATGCCAGAATCATCGGCCCTAACAAACCTTCACTCATACATTCAAATTCTGTATCAGCAAGAGCTCGTCTAGCGAGATTATTTTTAACTACTCTGAGATAAACATTGTCTTCACGAGCTTTTGCACGTAAAGCAGTCATATCATCTACAGAGATTCCACTATAATCAGCAGCTATAGCGGAATGCGCTGTTGCAGCAACCTCAGCAACCTCAGAGACTATTTGCTTCTTAGCTTCTAAAGTTAATGCCACGATTTACTACCTCATGGTTCGGTGGAAATCCACCGTTAATAAACATCTTAATAAAATATCAAGATGAACCTAACGGCACACACCCGAACCCATCGGGGAGCGCGCCATCTACGTAGGCTAATTCAGCTTTACAGCTAGATTAAGTCTTCCGACACCTACGGTCTTCGACGACATACAGCCATGTATATCTTTTTCAGCTCAATCCTTTGAGCCTTAGCTTCCAGCTTACGCCTTTAGCTAAATTTCTTACTATTTAAACTTCTAATGTGGCTTGATCTACGTTTAGACCAGGACCCATTGTGCTTGATATTGATACCTTCTTTAGGTAAATACCTTTAGCAGAAGTTGGCTTAGCCTTTACTAAAGCAGCCATTAATGAGTTCAAGTTCTCTTCCAATGCGGCCGAGTCAAACTCAATACTACCTATTGGACAGTGAATAATACCTGCTTTATCAGTAC
>CAZDMX010000044.1:0-8559 GCA_964506085.1 uncultured Thiothrix sp.
TTCTGGTACTTGACGGAAATAGCGTTGGCTGGTGGCTTGAGTTCCCGTCATGCCGTCCAGACTGCCGTTCATGGTATAGGCCGGATTAATCAGGAATGTGATGGTGTTGATGTCCAGTGGTAAATCTTCATTAGCTTGTACGCTATAACTCACCATCTTTTTACTACGTTTGAGTCGCAGTACATAAACATCCGCCAATCCCGACACCACCAGTGCATAGCCTACATTTTTGGGGACAAAACGTCGCCCCAGATGTTCAAACTTTGCTGTGTCTTCGGGTGAGCCACTCAGGGATAATTGGTCTGTAGTAATGAGCGATGAACTGGCGGTTATGCTGGAACTATTGAGGAAGCTATACGCAAAAGATAAACCACCCTGAAAGCCTGCTTTATATTCACCAATCTTAATACGACCTACGAAAGGGGCATTGAAGGCAACATCACCACCGCCACCCAGGAAGAGTTCCAGATCAAAACCTGTCGATACTTCCTGTTCACGTGTCCAGTTATACTCGGTATCTTCGCTGGTATCCAAAGACACCGATGTTGCCTCACGATAGCCATCAAGATTATCCGGTACGGTGAAGTTTTCACTGGGTATGGGGGGCGCACCTTCAATGTAGCCCAATAGTGTGGGTTTAAACTGAGCATTACCAATCCACAGTAATTCCAGTTCCTCAACCCGTTTATTACTGTATAAATAAGCACCTTCTGTCGTTGGAACACAGAAGAATCGACGCATCATGGCTTTTTTCCTACCACTCTTAGGATCAATACTTACTGTTGTATATTCGTTACTTACCACATTCGGATAGGCCAGTGGTAAATCAATAGCCCGGTGAATGCGGTAACTATAGCTGGACTCAAAGACCAGTGGGCGTTTCTCGTCAACCTCGTTGTCTATTTGTTCCAGAGTGCCCTGTTTATTAAACGGTAAATAAACCAGAATACCTTTATCTTTGATATTAATAGGCTTGTTGTAATGCAATCGAATGAGTTCTGGATCAAGTGGCTGTTCACGTACACAGAATTCTGCCATTTCGCCACGAAACAATCCAAACTGTAATTGTCCTTTTTCATTAGCTTGATAGGTGGGTAATAGTAAACGACCGGATGACCCCAGTGTTTGACCGTTCATATAAATAACGAGTCGACCATTCTCCATATTAAGAGAAAAATGCACCCAATTTCCGAAGGGGAAGTGGTTATCACCACTCAGGTTTTGTCCGCTAGAAGCACTGTTAACCGATAGGCCTCCCTTGTCATTCACCAGCAGTGCAAAATCAAGTTGGGTTGTCCCTTTATTTACGATAGAGACAAGTCGGGAACTCCCTTGCCGATACTCGGCTTTTACCCAAAAAGATACGTTGTGCATACTGAATATTTCGGGACTGGACTGGACATAAGTTGACAATACGGCACGTGGTGCACGTCCGCTGAGGGGCAGGGCATAAGTCGGGAAAAACGTAACCTTGCGTGTGACACCTCCGATGGTGGGTGGAAAAGGAACCCAATTCATCATACCGACTATATCTGCATCATAACTTGCATCAGCTTGGGCATAGTTATGGATTATCTGTCCGCTTGCCTCATTCATTTTGTAATAAGCCAGTAAGCCTGGTTCAAAGCCACTGAGTTCTATTTTGCTGTTAGCTGCAATTTCCTCTGCATCTAGAGCGGTTGACCAAATACGTAACTCAGCCAGTTGAGGATGTACTTTTCCCTCGCTATTCGTTGTTGCTCCAATACGCTTAATGACAAGCTCTTTGGTATTATCTAACATATCAAAATTTGCCAATAGCTCTTTGCGCATGCTGCTTTGTTGTTCTTCTTCTAATGAATCAACGAACTCGTTGATGGAAGAGGTGAGAGAAAAACGCCATTCACCATCAACATAAACCAGAATATCCTTTTGCTTGCCAAGACCTTGTTTTACCATGGTGAAGTGATGCCATCCCTTCGATAAATCGTCATAACGACCCAAAGGGAGTAACAGTGGTGCGTCCTTGTTTGCGAACATATGCAAGTTCGGAGCAGGTTCCAACAGTCTAGCTTTCTCATCTAATTCTGGCGATTTTAATGATGATAAATCGGTAGCCAGACTACTGACGATCGGGAAGCTGGTCTGGTTTTCAAAGGACAATAGGGAGAAAAACCATTCAAAGTATTGCTGATCTTCTTTTTCTACTTCAAAAGGACAGGGCATCCACCATTCGATGGTAAATTCCGAACTGAGTTGCAAGGGTGTTTTTAGTGATAAATAAGCATCCTGATTGAACTGTAATGCAACTTTGGGCCCATCCGGTATCCATTCTTCAAAATACGGATTCTGGCTATCGGCAGTCACATCATAACGAGTTTGCTGTAATCGACCATAGCGATCAGAATAACCAAGCTGCACTTGTCCTTCACAGTTTTCAAACAGTGAAAGCTGATCCACCGCTTTAATAAAGCCTAGATAGGCTCCTTTGGTGGTAAGCTGATTGGGGTCTTGATCGACCATTTCAGGCAGAGCTTGAGCCGTATTGTTCAGACTAAGAATGGCCTGTAGATAATCATTCTGTAAATCGCTGATAGTGGCATAGTGAGCATTCACTTCACCAATAAGCTTATCTCTTTCACGTTTCCAGTCATCCAGCGCATTATCCTGGTTGGATGCCTGAAGTAAATTGAAATACTCCTGATTAGCTTTTCCGTATCGCCGCTGTTGTGCCTTCATAGCATTTTCTTTATTGATCAAATCCTTGTTGTGATAGCGGTTAGTGTCATTCGGATTTACTTTAGAAGCATCCTGAATTTGGAAATAGAAAAGCTGGTTGTTTGAAACAGGGCTATTGTAAGTCCACTGGATGCAGGATGCACCGTCCTTGCGGCTATTTTCATTGATGTCAAAAGCTAAACCGGTAGCGTTGACGTTGATTCTAAAATTCCTATTAGTGATGGATTTGGCTTTAGCAAGACTAGTCAAGTCATCGTTTAAACCATGACCCAAAAAAGCCTGGAAGCTGTCAGTGAATAGGGAGTTATTCGCAATATCTCCTGCTGTTCTAGGCATAAAGGGCTGACCTTTCGCCAATTGTACGGCAATACCTGGAAAAACGTTGGTTGACATATACCTATGGGTTCTGCCGAAGCTTAGCTTAAAGTTATATCGACCTTCTTTTTCCAGAACACAATCTGATATAAAGTTTCTATTTAGGCTTTGTTGAGTTACAAGATCAGTTCCGCGTTTAGGAATAGATAGATACTTTCCACTATGCTTGACCTTAATTTTCCAGTAATAATTATATGGGTTATTGGCAATATTTTGATAAACACGTGTTGCCTGGTGATAACTTGCTTGTTCTCGGCTAGCTTTGTCATTTGCTGCCTGTATCTGAGCTCGAAGGGTTATGCCTTCATCTTCGGCTTTTTTGATCCACTCTTTTAATTGACCAATACGTTGACGCTTGGTCTCAACTTGACGCCCCTGTGTAATAATTTGTACCGATTGTTCATTCGGATCAATGCTATCTCCGGCAATCGTATCTAGCTCGGCAAGATTATCTACATAAGTGACTTGAGTAATGGCATCGCTGATGTGGGTTAAACTGAACTTGCGAATCTCCATTTTTTCCCAGTCGCCACTAACTTCTTGCAGCCCCAAGACCCTGAAAAGAGCAACTTCATCTGGAACTACAAAACGACAACTAGCGGCATACCACGCATAGTTTTTATCGTTTTTGTGCGCGTCTTTATCTATACGACTACCGGTGATTTCACTGATTATTTGTGGCTCAAATATGTCGTGTTCAATCCAGTCTTGTGCAGAGCGAGAGTGTTTGCCTCGGAGGGCAAAGTCAAAAGGTTTACGGGTTTCTGTCTTGCGGGTGATGGGTTCATTATTGGCATCCAGTAATCGATATTCAAAGCGTTCCTCGTAGACGGCACGTTGGCTAACAGCGACCAGTTCATCATTTCTGTAAACGGTAGCTAACGGACTGGTATCGGTAGGTTCAATACGTCGACGCACACTATCCGGGCTTAAGTAAAGATCACCAAACAATTGCCCGTCATTGCCAAAGGTAGAAAAGTCGGTAACACGACGGTCTTCCTCCCAAATAGCACCCAGTCGCCAGTTACCTGCTAAATGATATTCTTTACCAATAAGAGGATTAAACAATGTCTGCTTGATAAAGTCTTTATCAAGTGCGGCGTTCCAGATTCGTACTTCGGCAAGGATGCCAGTTAGGGTGAATTCTTGTTGGGCAAATTGTAATTGTGGACAGTTTTCCAGAGAAAACTTGTCTTCAGCCTGTAATGGATATTTGTGATAACTGCTATCTTTGAAATCTGCATTATCAAGCTGCCAGTAGGCAACTAGGCCTTTTTCCTGACCATGGGGACGATAATGCGGCGCAGCCTTTATTTGTTCATCGGTGCGTAAATAGCTCCAGAACCGACTGCCAGATAAGCTAAGTGACTCATCTTCAGATGCTCCATCTACAGCTCGGGCACCCATAATAAACTGACTGTTGTTATGAGCCGAGCGCGAGTTTGTCAAAACTAAACCTTGCTCTTGCCCATCAATAAAAACTCGTGCAAAGGCATCATCAGACTGGGTATAATCCCTGTCAAAGCGGATACTCAAAAAATGCCATTTACCATCAAACAACGCGGGCATCCTCATGGCCTGTCGTCCATCCTGCGCACCCATATCAAATATCAAGTGATCGCTATCCAGTGCCAGTCGCTGATGAATGGTTTGCCCATCCCTATGTTGACCTGTATGAGACCAGATTACGCCGCCTGTTGATGTTTTTATCCAGCTTTCATAGGTAAAACTATCTGAGCCGATGCTTAATTTAAGCGTCTTTCCATTACCCAAAAAAAGATGCTGATCGCCTTTTAACTGAAGTGCCTTTGCAGGCGCTAGTCCACCAAAATGGAACTTTCCAGACCATGGGATTTTTTGATAAGAAAGATAAGCTTCCTCCGCAGGAAAGCCTGTAATGGAATAGTCTTGCACAGGGCTTTGTGTCAATTCAGCTCCTGCATGAAATAGTACCTCTCCCGGTGCGGGAAAATCACCCCCTTCTCCACCTGGTTCCATTGAAAATTTAGGTCGATTAATTAAATCAAACAATAAACCTTTGGTTTTTTTCGGCAACGGAATATGTTTATTCCGTTCAATGTCGAAGTGAGTTTTTGTTATATTCCAGCAACGGAACTGACCTATCCTGCCTTTAAAATGTCGTTTACGCCAGGCACCTGATGGCTCAGTATTCGGTCCTTTTCCGAAAAGATGTAAGCCCTCAGAAGACATCGGGAGGCCCTCTAGCAGAGTTACTTTTTTCTCAATGTTTCCATTAATTATCCACTGTAAAGAATTGGGTCTGGCTTGTGGGAAGGAGCAAATAACCGCTACATGATTCCAGCTATCTTTTTTTATGCGGTTTTCAGAGTTTATACTCTGGGTTTTTATCATACTTTGATCATTAAGAAGCCCCAGCGACATATTAAGCTGTCCACCACGTAACAGTCTAATGGCTCCACCCGCATTTGGATCTTTGTACCAGATCACCTGGTGCGATGAGAATTTTTCTGGATAAATCCATGCCTCCAGAGTGAAGTCCCGATGCGGAAATTCGTTATGCCTGAGAACAAAATTGGCATAAGCATTTTTGCCATCAAACTTAAGCGCGCTATCTTTTAAAAACGGGAAGTGAAGGTTGGCATTGCTGGAATAGCGTTGACGAGTTTCAACTTCTTCACCATTTCGATATAACTTAAGTATCAGAGCTGCAAAGGGTTGTTTTCTTTCTATCGTCGCCGCGTAATTCACCCAGGTATCGATAGGCGATTTTGTCGGCTCATTAATATGATAACTGCCTTCGGCAAAGTGTGCGCTAAAGTGCGCTTTACCCTTATCAAGGTACAGTTGCAGACTGCCGTTTTCTTCTCCTATTAATAATTTTTTCCCCTGCATGCTGCGAGAACCAGGTTTCACCCAGCACGAAAAAGTATGCGCAAATGCCTTCTCTTCGGAAGGTGCCTTGAGGGATAAGTCTTCCGCATATATAGCATCCTCTTTTCCATCAAAGACCAGCCCTTTGCGTTTACTCGCTTCAAGGAAAAGATTGATCACCTCCAAGGGTGTCCATTGGGTAGAAATCGCAAAAGAGTTGTCATCCAAACGGGAGATTTCAAAGTCCCCATCCATGGCAGCATGGTTCTTTATTAATACCTCCATATCGGTTTCTAAACCATGATCTAGCGCAGTATTGAAAACTATTTTGTTTTCTTGTTGCTCGATGCCTGTTATCAGTCCTTCGAAAGCGAGTCCTGTGTCATCGTCCTCGGGCAGCCTTTCCCATTCACCCAGTTCGTCTGCTTCCCAGATTTTTTCAATACTATTTTCAATGCTAAAGGAGTTTGCATCAAGCTGAGTGATTTTGTATTGTCCGTTATAGTTTTGTGTTTCCTTGATGGCGACGTGATCAAAATGTCCAAGTTCGTGAGGGATTGCGCTATGGATTACGGTCTGGTTATTTTCTCCACGCTCTATTTTTGTGATTTTGCCATTGGCTAATGCCTTAAGGCGACCAATAGCCTGAATGTTTTCCAGATGATTGAGTGGCAGGAAGATATTTTTCCGCTTGGCGGGTCGCATTTCATGAAGCTGATCAACCTGTGGATCCAGCAAAGAGAGCAATCCATCCTTGGATAGTGAAAAACTCAACGCACCTATTTCTTGACGGTCAGTGGTAAAAGCAAGTAGTAATTTGGTCGCTCCTTTTAGTAATTGGGGACCACTCTTGGTTTCTTGTTCAAGCTGGATATTAAAAGAGGTAGAGGCTAAGCCATTGGCTAATTGTCGGCGCCAGTTCAGTAACAACTCTCGGTTAATCAAACCCGGAACTGAACGCACCAATGGTCGACTATTTTCATCCTCAGTAGGTTCTATGACCAGTTGGTCATCCAGTAAAAACTCCCCATCACGATTGCTGCGAACCGCTATTGCCTGTAGATAATCCCCTTTATTTTTGTCATGTTGTGGAAGAAAGAAATGCCAGCGATGAATATCTTTGTCCATGGTGGGAACCACAGTGACAGCGAATTGGCGTCCAAGCTGATTCGTTAAAAAACTCAGCTGTCGGGTAGGCTCACTAAAAGGAAGATCATTGGCGTCACGGAAGTCCAGCGAATCAACACCTTGCAACTTCCCGTTGACTATTTTCATGCGTGCATTGGCTTCAAACCGCTTCCGACTGCGCTTAAAGCGTACTTCCAGTTTTGGCAACAACTCATTGGTCAAGCCGTTAAGAATATAGCGGTCGACCAGTATATGTCCCTGTAATCTGTCAGTACGGAAAACATAAACCTGCTCTTTATGTGAAACCACTTGCAGCTGGCTGACATTACCCAGACTAGCTGTTCGACGATACCGAGAACGAATCAGGAAGTTATCATCGCGTTCCTTTTTTTGAACGGAGGTATCAGGCGTTTCATCAATAAACGGCAACAAGGTCCAGTGTTTCCAACCGACTATGTCGGATTTGTCCTGATTATCCTCGAAACCATCTTGTCGGACTGTGTAGTAGACTTTACCGAAAGTATAAGATTGGTTGGTTTTGGGGTCTCTTGTGTTCGCTTCGATAGTGGCAAAAACAATAACCTTGCCTTCATGGGTTAGGCTGTTGACATACCTGATGTGTTGAATAGGTAAAAGCATGGGTAGACGCTCCTTACTCAAGTACTTTAGTTAGCCTTACCAGAAACAGTATATTTCCCCTGAACTTCCAAGTGCTGCAATAAAGCGTAGGAAACAAAAACCAGATTGTCAAATAATGATCAGTGAGAGCCTGTCTAAAAAACAAACGCTTATTGTATAAAAGTCTTGCGTGCTGATTCAGTAACCGAGTCGTCTTACTGAAATTTTACCAGAGTCAACTCCTCGGTTTTGGGGGTTTATGTTTAGATAAAAACACCTGTTATATCATTGTTGACTATACTGTTGTTTAGTCTTGCCTTAGGCATCTAATCAATGACAATAAGCGTATAGCGGTAGCGGTACAGAATGAATCCCAATTTTTATTTCAACTTCCTAGGAGTAATTTATGAAACCAATCACTTTGTTGATCTCTTTTTTGCTTTTTGCTTTCCCGGTTTTTGTAGCTGCCAATCAGGTCGCTGATTCTACGACGGATATTGTGAAAAAAGAGAGTCCTTATAGTGTTAACAAAACAATGGATAAATTTGAAGCTATTGTTAAAAAGAAAGGTCTGGATGTTTTTGTTCGAGTGGATCATAGGAAGAATGCACAAAGTGTTGGCTTGGACATGAATGAGGCTCAAGTGCTTATTTTTGGTAATCCTAAAGGTGGAACTTTGGTGATGAAGCAGGATATGGGCGCGTCTCTGGATTTACCATTGCGAGTTGCCGTGTATGAGGATGGAGGCAGCGTTTTTATTGCCTATCACAAGCCTACTGGTTTAGCTGATCATTATAAACTGGAAGGTAATAAGGTACTTCCGAAAGTTACTGGTGCTTTGGATAAACTGACTTCTGCTGCTATTAA
>CAZDMX010000044.1:8659-10118 GCA_964506085.1 uncultured Thiothrix sp.
AATAACCACGAACACGTTATGTCCGGCAAGATTTTTATTGAAACACATGGTTGTCAAATGAATGAGTATGATTCAGCTAAAATGCTGGATGTGCTTAAAGCTTCTCAGGGTTTGGAATTGACTGATGATCCCGCTGAGGCGAGTGTGATTTTGTTGAATACTTGTTCTATCCGTGAAAAGGCTCAAGAGAAGGTGTTTTCTCAGATTGGTCGCTGGAAGCATCTGAAGAAGGATAACCCTGATCTTGTGCTAGGAGTAGGGGGCTGTGTTGCCAGTCAGGAAGGGGAGAATCTGCAAAAGCGCGCACCTATTGTAGATGTGGTGTTTGGACCTCAGACCTTGCATCGTTTGCCGGAAATGATTCGTGAAGCACGTCTTAGTAAAGCGCCTGTTATTGATATTTCTTTCCCTGAAATTGAGAAATTTGATCATTTACCGAAGCCTAAGGCAGATGGCCCTTCTGCGTTTGTTTCTATCATGGAAGGTTGTAGTAAATATTGTACGTTTTGTGTAGTCCCTTATACGCGAGGGGAAGAGGTTTCTCGCCCGTTTGATGATGTGATTGCTGAGGTGGCGGAACTAGCCTCGCAAAATGTGCGTGAAGTGAATTTGCTGGGTCAAAATGTTAATGCTTATCGTGGCCCTATGCATGATGATTCAATTGCTGATCTAGCTTTATTGATCAACTATATTGCAGCCATTGATGGTATTGAGCGTATTCGGTATACCACTTCTCATCCTGTCGAGTTTTCAGATAGTCTTATTCAGGCTTATGCAGAAGTTCCTGAGCTGGTTAATCATTTACACCTACCTGTACAAAGTGGCTCTGATCGTATTTTAGCGGCAATGAAGCGCGGTCATATGGTCTTAGAATATAAATCCAAGATTCGTAAACTTAGAAAGATTCGTCCTGACATTAGTATGTCATCTGATTTTATTGTCGGTTTTCCGGGAGAAACGGATCAAGACTTTGCAGGTACTATGCAATTGATCGAAGATATTGGTTTTGATTTTAGCTTTAGTTTTATTTACAGCGCTCGTCCGGGTACGCCAGCATCTAACTTGCCGGATGAAGTGCCTCTTGATGTTAGCAAAAAGAGATTGCAGCGGTTACAAGCGCGCATCACGAATATGGCAGGTCAGATTAGTCAGAATATGGTAGGCACAACGCAGCGTTTATTGGTATTTGGGACATCAAAAAAAGATAGTAATGAAGTCGCAGGTCGAACCGAGAATAATCGGATTGTTAACTTTCCCGGCGAAGCGTCATTAATTGGCAAGTTTGTAGATGTGACCATTACTGAGGCTTATTCTAATTCTTTGCGTGGTGAAATTGTAGCTGTTGAATCTGAGATAGGTTCTATGGAAATGGTCGAGGCTTCGTTGGGATAGCGAAGGGTCGCTTGATGTTAGTATCATCCTAAAAAACGCAGTTGAAACTACTGCGAATGCCTATAGT
>CAZDMX010000045.1:0-10099 GCA_964506085.1 uncultured Thiothrix sp.
AAAGGGCCATATGATAAATATTGAACAAGTGTAACCAAACGGTGATTCCCTGCAAGTCATAGCCTGTGGTGTAGTGTGGCGCTGATACCAAAGAGTGTAACCAAACGGTGATTCCCTGCAAGTCATCTCTGGCAACTGACCTGAGCGGCTATGAATCGGGATCAGGTCTACGTGGAGGCCAATTTTTTTTCGATTAATCCCTATCTATAATTTTCCACGGTGAACGCTGACCAAGCTGTGCAGCTTTTTTGTCTGCCCGTTTGCGGAAGTCGGCTAGAAATTTATACTGCCATTCGTTGATGAACTCACTTGTTATTCCAGGGAAGGGGATAAAAGGATTGGTGCGGCTGTCGCCCCATATAGTGGTACGTGTTGTTTTGCCCACTGTATCGCCACGGCGATGTACGCCAAATGTATTGGCTAGTAATAGCGTATTTGGCTTTGCTGTAAAACTGACGGGTTCGAGGAAACCTAGTGCTTCAATATCCGCTTCTGTGAATCGGAATGATCCTCCGGTCGCCAGGTTATTGCCCATACTTTTTACTTTCAAACTCATTTGATATTCCCATTTTATGCGTTTCCATGTAAGTTTGTGGGAACCTGGTATAAAGGTAAATGCGCCCTCACTTGCCTTGACTTCATGGATGAAATACCAGCATTTCATGGTGGGATGAAAGGTATCTGAGTGGAAGGTCTTTTGGGGATCTTTAGCTGTATGCCCTACGACATTGTTGTATTCATTTTTTACTGTTTCAATATAGAGCAATGGCGGTCTAATATGCCCAGAGGTGTAGCTACATAGTTGCCGAAACTGGGGTTGATGAAAGAGTCTTTCTAGTGCGGGTAATTGGGTTAATGTTTTAGGGTCAAGTACGGAGCGTTCGGTGATGGTATCGCCTTGTCTGGCTTCTCTGGTCTCTCCCTGAAAATTAACAACTTCCTGTTTAACAGCTTCATGCTCGGCCGCTGGCAAGAAGTTTTTCTTGAGTATATAGCCGTCTCGCCGAAAGGCTTGGCGATCTTCTTTGGAAAGTGGCCAACTGACCATCCACATCCGCAAGCTCATGATAAGATGTGCACTCACTAGCCGGATCACATGTAGACCCATTCTGTTCAGCCAGTCATTTCCAATGAGCGGGTTTGCGCGAAAGGATTTTGCACTGGTCAACAGCTCAATAAGCCATATCGGTATGTTTATGATGTATTTTAATTTTGTCATTTAAAAATGCGTAAGAAACAACGGATTATATTCTGCACTTATTCCAGTATCTATTCTAGCCGAGTATTGGAAGTTTTATTGCAATCGACAGAGATTGAGGTCGTCGGCATCGTCAATTCAACTCGTTTATTAAAGCCTTCATTTAATGGCTTTGTTGGCTCAGTTAAATTTATCCAGACTACGGGTTGGCGTTATTCCACCTATTTGTTTTTTATCACTGACCTGTTTGTGTTGCTGCAACCTTTCTCAGCCTTAAAAACAGTACACGCTCTTGCTAGAAAGAACAATATTCCATTGCTGGATACGGTTGATATCAATCGTGAAGATGAGATTGATTTTGTAAAGTCTTTACAGCCTGATGTATTGTTATCCGCTCATTTCAATCAGCTTTTTAAAGAGCAGGTATTGCAGCTACCTAAGCTCGCTGCCATTAATATCCACCCTTCCTTGCTCCCCGCTTATAAAGGAGTCGATCCTGTTTTTTACGCCTTGCTCAGAAAAGAGGAATATTTAGGTGTGACGGTTCATTTAATGGATAGTACCTTTGATACAGGCAAGATAGTAAGACAACGTATTTTTTCCAGCCAATTAGCTGATACTGTCTTCGTTCATAATATGCTGCTTTTTAGGGCTGGTGCAGAAATTGCTATAGATGCTATTCATACTATCTCTAAAGAAGGTAACGATAAGACTGGTAGCAAACAACAAAATCAGGGCAATTATGATTCATGGCCAAATAAAGGGTTGGTTAAGCAACTTAGGAGTCGGGCCAAAAAATTAATATCCTTAAGTAGATTTTTTCAAGCGATTAGAAACACTGAGTAAGGATTTAGCCAAATCTTCAACATCTAAAGGTTTAGCTTTAGCATGATCAGCATCATTATTCACTTTGTTGTGCCAGATAAAATAATCCGTCTTATCATCTTCATAGGCTGTCGCCTGATACATTTCAGGCATGCTCGGTATATGATCACCATAAACACAAAGAACGGCCTCATCTGTTGATTCTCTCAGTGCATCACGCAGATCACCAAACATCCTGTCTGCGTTGTTTAGGTGACGTAGATAAACGGTTAGATCATTATGATGTTTAGGCGGGGTGTCATGGTAGAGGTTCTCTACATCGTTATGATCTGTTTTTTCAAGATGCAGGGGACCATGGTTTTCCATAGTAATCGCAAAGATAAATACAGGTTTGTTTTGTACTACTTCTTTTGTTGACTGATCCTTTTTTGCCGATTTATCAAGAATATGTAGAATTTTTTGAGTCACTGCCTCATCAGAAATATACGGACCAAAAGTTTTGCTCTCATCGAAACTTTTAATATCAATAAATTCATCAAATCCCATATTAGGAAATACCCGATCCCGACCAAAAAATGAGGCTGGGTGTGGATGAACACAAACACAGTGATAACCTTGCTCGCGGTAATAACTCGCCAGTGTTGGAATAGTCTGATCGGCTAGATAATGATACGGATAGAAACGATATAAGCCTAGATCACTGGAAGGGATTCCTGTCAGGAAGGAGAACTCGGTACGCATGGTATTTGCACCCCAGGCCGGGACATTGAGTTGTCCATGATGCAGGGATTCCTGACAAAGTTGATCAAAGTTTTTGAGTATGGATGGTTTAATGGACGGGTGCATTCGTCTGGCATCAAAAAAAGATTCGCTCTGAATAAGACAAATATTGGGAGTGTTTTTTATTACTTGCTTGTGTTTGTTTATGAGAAAAATAGGCGAAGACGATAGAACACTATTTATATGGTCTTTATATTGGCTTGTTCTAGCCTGAAAGGCATAGCCACAAAGGCTGGCAATGATTCCTTGTTGTTTTATATCGGTGTCTGGTTGCTGAACAAGCGATAACTTGAGTGATAAGAATTTGATGACAAATGCTATGCCTAATATCACTAATATACTGAGCAGCCAAACCCATAAAGAAAACTCAACCGCAGGTTCATATTTTATCACCAGAAAGATGAAAATTGCTGCCACAATAGGCGCACCAATAGCTGGAATAAGTCCTAAGAACGGTAGGTAAAGCCGTGGGTGCTTAAAGGCTTGCGAGAACATCGCAATATCTGAAAAGACTAGCGGCTCCCGTAATGTTTTATATTTTGCGTTACTGACAATGACGAAAACACACAATGTCCCTAAAGCCACTAGCCCTGAAAAATAGGGGCGCTTTAGGATGAGTAGAACTATACCAAATAGTAGAACGATCACTAAAACATGTATCGCAGTCGATTCAAATGAGCGCGATTTAATCTTAGGCCGTGGTTTTAGGAACCACTCAGGGATAAAGGAGAGTACAAGGGTTAAACCCAAGGCGAGAATAATTGAGTGCATGGCTAAATCTTAATCACTGGTTTCAGTCATCCCGTTTTGATCCATTGACAGACTTTGGGTATTTCGCATTTTTTTTACTTCCACCACCATAGGACATTAATCCCAAGATAAAATCAGCAAAAAAAGCAGGCAGTAGTGCTAACAGCCATGTTCCGAAATTTAATGGAAAGGGGAATGAAATCCGCGACTTATTTTTAGCTAAACCCTTTTTTATAATGTGGGCTGCTTTTTCTGCTGACATCAAAAAGGGTGTGTTACCTGTAAACTGATCACTCATTGATGATTTCACAAACCCTGGGCAAATCACAGAAACTTTAACACCTTCTTTGGCCAACCAGCCGCGCAATGCTTCACCATACACTTTTACAGCCGCTTTGCTGGCACAATATGAAGGTGTAATGGGCAAGCCTCGATAAGCCGCCAGAGAGCTGACAATAGCGATCTGCCCTACTCCGCGCTGCCGCATGGGTTTGATCAATGGATGAATGGCGGCAACAACACCGTATAGGTTAGTATCCAGCACATTACTGATGGCATCCCATGTCTCGGCTTCTCCTTGTGTGCCAATGCTACTGGTAACACCCGCATTGGCTATCAATAAATCTACTGGGTTTTTATTGTCGAAATCGGTTATCCACTGTTGTAGTTTTTCACTATCCGTCACATCAATGCTTGCTGTGATAGTTTTCGCGCCCTTTTGTTTGCAAGCAGCGGCTACACGCTCAAGCTTGTTCACATCTCTGCCCAACAGACCTAGTAATACGTCTGGCTTAGCATAACCCTTAGCTAGTGCTTCACCTATACCCCCACTTGCACCAGTGATAAGAATAACGCTTTGTGCCATTGGTTATGACTTAATAGCTACGGGTAGAGGTTCTTGATGACCAGAACTCAGTGCTTCTTGCTGAGGTGCATCTTGCTGAAAAGAAGAAAGATCAAAAAAACGTAAACTGCCTTCAACTGCCATCTGAATACCTTTTTTAGAATAAAAATCCCCATTAATTTGAGTGAGGTGGATAATAGCGTTAGAAAACTTTGCAAATAGCTCTTTTTCAGGCGGTTTGCCTTCAGTCCAGAACTTATCCAGACCTTCTTGAAAAGTTAAACCCTGCATATTGTAAATCGCCTCACCTAACGCACAGGTAGGTCTACGATGAAATAACGAAGAAGTACCTACCGTACTATTAACGAGTACAACGCCTTTGGCATGATGAACCATGGTTGGCAAGTAGCCATCTTCCAGATAAACCACTCTGTCATCAAGCCCATGATGCTTTGCAAGTTTTTTAATTAGCTTACGATAGTCCACAAAACCTGTATCCAGCGGATGGTTCTTAATAACAAGGCGTGTATGTGCAGGTGCATGGGAGGCAAATGAGTTGATGGTGTATTCAATCACCTCGCTAACATTCTGAAAGGGAGAGTGTGATCGAATCTGAGTATCTGCACTAAGTTGTAGCGGTAAAAAGTAATATTCCTGTTTATCACTGTCTTGTTCTTTGATTATGGCTTTAATTTTTCTGTTTCCATACCCGTCATGGAAAAGTAGTAACGTAGGGAAACGTCGCATCCATCCTAAATATTCGCGTAAAGGGCCGTCAGGACGATGCGTTGAATAGTGCGGGAATTTCCTTCGCATAGCGAAGCTGGCTAGATGGTAACGCACGTCGTGCCATGCACGTACAAATAGAGAGCCTCCCGTATCATCTGATGGTTGGCTGGAAAACTTACCACCATGCTCAAGATACCAGTTAGGATCCCGCGACAACGAGGAATTAGCGTTGACACCACCTTGATCCAAAGTAATGCGATTAGGGCGTATGTAGCCTTCTTCAAAAACATGAATGTTGAGGTGGTGAGCACGAGCTAGTTTGATGGCATTTTTATGCACCGGGCGAGAGTCGCCGAACAGTACAATATCGGTAATATTATGCTGAGTAAGCTTTTCACCAAGCCAGACAGGAAACTGATCAATGGGTTGCTGAAAATCCCAACTAGTCTTGCCCTTTTTACTCTTGGTAGTCTTAGCCAGCTGATCAAAAAAACGGTCACCCCCACAAAAATTCACTCGATAGATATGGCAACCTTTTTCTGCAAGCTTATTAGATAAAGCCGAAAAAAAAGGGCTGGCAACACCTTGCAGAAACAGAATTGAGGGGCTTGATGTCATTAGGGCTTTTAATTATTCAACAGGTGTGAGTATAACTTATACATACCCATTAAGGAACCCGATGTAAGCAACCAAGTGCATCCGGATTAATGTCATCATACTAATCATTACTGTGCAAACTACTATTCAGACCACCCCAAAGAGATGAGTCGGTTACGATAGCTTCGACTGAACCTGTCTGACTGTGTCTTCTATACAAAAGACCTGACTGACCGGAAAGATCCCGTGCGGATACAATGCCTCCATCTGGCATTTTAACTTTTGTACCCGCAGTCAGATATAACCCTGATTCTACAATGCATTCATCACCTAATGAGATTCCAAGACCCGCATTAGCTCCGAGCAAGCTACCTTTGCCGATGGATACTACCTGTTTGCCACCGCCAGACAAGGTTCCCATTATCGAAGCACCACCACCGATATCTGAGTTTTCACCCACGATAACACCGGCACTGATTCTGCCTTCAACCATAGATTCCCCAAGTGTTCCAGCGTTGAAGTTGACAAAACCTTCATGCATAACAGTGGTTCCAGACGCTAAATGTGCGCCTAACCTAACACGATCGGCATTACCAATTCGAACGCCTTCGGGTGTCACATAGTCTGTCATTCGTGGGAATTTGTCGATAGAGGTGATATTGAGTTGATGATCCTCTTCGGCAATCAATCCGCGCAACGCTTCTACTTGTGTGGGAAGTACAGGGCCAGCAGATGTCCATGCAACATTGACCAGCAAACCAAACATACCTTCAAGGTTTATTTCGTTCGGCTTTACAGCACATTCTGAAAGTAGATGAAGACGTAAATAAGCGTCTTCGATAGATTTTGGCGCGTCATCATAGGACTCTATTTCGACCTCAACAAAGTCACTTTTTATGAGTCCTACTTTTTGTGCCAAACAACTTCTTGCGATGTGTTTGTTAGAGCGAGGGAACCATGTATCTATGGTTTTTTCACTCTCAATGTCGATATATCGATGTCCAGAACGCTTGATTGTCATTTATGTTTCTCTACTGGTTAAAATTAATGTTCTAAGTAATTTTTAATACGATGAGCAGCTTGTGTGCATTCATCAACTGATGCTACCAGCGCCATCCTGATTCGGTTTTTACCAGGATTAAAACCATCCACAGTGCGGGATAGGTAACTACCGGGAATGACATTAACATGCTGCTGCTGATAAATTTGTTGCGTAAAAACTTCATCATCAACGGCTGTTTCTGGCCACAAATAAAAACTCGCTGAAGGTCTGCTGACCTTCATAATGGGCGAAAGAATATCTAGTACCGCATCAAATTTAAGGCGGTATTGTACCCGATTTTCTTCAACATGTTGCTCATCTGACCAGGCCGCTATACTAGCCTGTTGTATGGGCAATGACATGGCACTACCATGATAGGTACGATACAACAAAAATTGCTTCAATATCTCAGCATCACCCGCCACAAAGCCAGAACGCATTCCAGGGACGTTGGAGCGTTTTGATAAGCTATGGAAAACCACACAGCGTTTATATACAGTATTTCCCATCTCAGCCGCAGCCTGTAACAAACCCGCAGGAGGCGTATCTTCATCAAGATATAGCTCTGAATAGCATTCATCAGAAGCCACGATGAAATCATGTTTTTCAGCCAGTTCCAGCACTTGCTTCAGCTGTTCAATATCAGCAACACCTCCGGTTGGATTACTGGGTGTACAGACAAAAAGCAGTTGACAGTCATCCCATACTGACGAGGAAACTAAAGAATAATCCGGGTTATAAGCGGTGGCTTCAGTGCAAGGCAAATACACCGGCTCTGCACCTGCCAGAATAGCCGCCCCTTCGTAGATTTGATAAAAAGGGTTAGGCATTAACACCTTGGCGTTTGTCTTAGTATCTTTTTTAGTGGAGCTGTTACGATCCACTACACATTGAGCAAAGGCAAATAAGGCCTCACGAGTACCATTAACAGGCAATACATGCTGTTCCGGATTGATGGACTCGGCGGGTAATATAAAACGCTTTTCCAGCCACTTTGCAATGACTTCGCGTAGTTCCGCTAAACCTTTAGTTAAAGGGTATTGTTCAAGCTGGCTAAGGCTACGAGTTAGCGCATCTGTGATAATACTAGGGCACGGATGTTTCGGTTCTCCTATCGCCAATGAAATTAATGGCAAATCATCAGGAGGTGTTAAGCCTGCTTTTAACTGAGCGACGCGTTCAAAAGGATAAGGTTGAAGATTCAACAAGTCCGAGTTCATATGATTGGGCTAGTATTTAGGAAGCACGTAGTATAGGTGTAGCTAGGGAGGCTGGCAATTCGTTACTCTAAATAACCGCTGGTCAGAATAGAATAACTTACGAAATATCTTTTCAGAAAGCTTACGTGTAAAGTCTCTATAGAGCAACTAGGAGGCTGTTCAATGCTATTTGAAAGTGAGCCTAGGCTCGCCATAGTGATTGTTATCATGCCCTTAGACGAAGCTAAAGGGCCAGTGCAAGTATTCTGCTTCAGAGTTATCTCTCTGATCAATAAATGCTTGATAGTTGAGTAGACACCTTAAAACTAGTTAAGCATCCATTTTCTCTATTTTTAGATCGATCACATAGCAAACAATACGAACTTAAAACGATTTAGTGTAAAATTCTTATATGATAATTCCATTGGTCACCGTGATAATCCCAGTATATAACGCATCAAAATATTTAGAAAAATGCTTAAATAGCATTTTAAAGCAAACCTTAGACAATATAGAAATCATTATTGTTAATGATAATTCACCTGACCCTCTTGATGAAATAATTTGTAGACGATTTGAAGAAAATGATAGTCGAGTAGTTTATATCAAACATGCGCAGAATTTAGGCTCTGGGGGGGCACGAAACACAGGAATAAAAATGGCAAAAGCTAATTACATTGGTTTTGTCGACTGTGATGATTATATACATCCTAAAATGTTTCAAATTAGTCATGAGGAGGCACTAACAAATGATAGGGATATCGTAATTTTTTCCTATGATTTTGTAGATGAGAACTCCAACCTTATCTCCAGACATGTTTTCAATGGAGACACCCAAGGCGATTTACTTAGGAACTTCTTGGATGATAAAAACACTGTAAACCCATGCTTATGGAACAAACTATGGAGAAAATCACTATTCCATAACAATCATATTGAGCTTATTATTAACAATCATATTGATGATATAATAGTGATACCTCAGCTATTGTATTATGCCAAAAATATAGTATTTATAGATTCAGTTTTATACTACTACCTCAAAAGAGAGGGCTCTGGCATACATACTTCTTCAACTAATCAAATAGATGATTTATTTGATGCTTTCTTCACATTAAAATCATTTTTAGTATCAATTGGAAAGTTAGATGAGTACATAACATCACTCGAAAACAGATTTTGGCGTATAATTCGTTTCCATATTAATACTGGGTTGGCTGGTTGCAACGGTGCTGAAAAAATGGCGCTAATTTCTTATTTAGGAGAAAAAGCCATATCGGAAAATATTCACGGTGTACGTGATTATTTTCCTCATAGGTATTATTGAATATATCCTATTTTAACGGAGTCATAATTTAACTAGGGCTGTTCAATGCTAGGGATTTTGCACAAGAATACTGTGGAATCTCAAATAATGGGTAGGTCGGGTAAGGAACGCCACCCGACAAGATATTGGATTAAAAGTGTTTGTCGGATGACGCTATCGCTTATCCGACCTACAAAGGTGCAAATTGGCTATTTATTGTGTGAGAAAAGGTAGCATTGAACAGCCCTAAGCTCACTCCTCCTGTTTTCTCTCTATAAACGTGTAAAAGGAAAACTGCTATAAACCTCTTTCGCATAACTGCTAAGGGTACTGGTTGAATCAAGGGTATCGAGCAAGGGGATCAAGTCACCATTGTTATTTAAATGATGACCCATAAAAAGCAGTATGATAAGCACCATAATGGACAGATAACCCATCAACATACCCATCATGGCTACACGTGAACCTGAGTACTGATGAGGATAGTTGAGCGCTCTTGATCTGGCGATGAGGCCCGTAATTATGGCTGGCAATGCTGTAAAAATGCCAAGCATCATGAATAGCGACATAAACCCTAATAGAAGCGATATTCTAGCCAATCCTTGTTTCTTTAAATTTGACATGAATACCTTGTCTTATGAGCGTGATAAATATATTTTAGAGCAAATGTAAACTCTCGTCATCTATCATCTAGTCCGTTTATCAAAAATACTGGGTTACTGATAGAAATCACCATCAAAAAGAGCGGAATACTGAACTTATTGCTTAGGTTTGACCCTAAAGAGACTGTGAAAGTATTCATAAAACTCGTTAAAATGATTGAAACTCC
>CAZDMX010000046.1:0-10068 GCA_964506085.1 uncultured Thiothrix sp.
AATCAGTCTTTGCCAGAGGATATAATTGCTGCAAGAGGTGCTTATGCCGTTAGAGTTCACGGTTTAACCGATAAAGCTCTAGACGGTGTTGCTAATATTGGGAATCGACCTACTGTATCAGGTCTTGAAACGCGCTTGGAAACACATGTATTTGATTTTGATCAGCAGGTTTATGGCAAACAAGCTTGTATTGAGTTAGTCAGCTTTTTACGGGCAGAACAGAAGTTTGAGAACTTTGATGCGTTGATGCAACAGATTAAGAAAGATAGTGAGAAAGCAAGGGAGCTTTTAAAGTAGTAAAGCACTATAAAGTAATTCGGTTAAATCCGCCCTAATTAATTATTAGGACGGATTTCGTCAAAGCACCTGAGTTGGCAAGTTTAGCTATTAGCTACAACCTTTGGGACGAGGTAGTCCACCAATTTTATTAGCCGATTTAATTAAGCCGCCTTTTGGGAAAAACTTGAAGATATACTTGTTAGAGCTTCTATCTTTGCCAAATTTGGATTTCATCATCTTCATGAACTTGCGAGGTTCTGCAACCTGGCTATTTTCATAAAAAGCCTCACGAGATAAGTTAATGATATCCCAGTGCTCTTCTGTTAAGTCGTCAATACCTTCAACTTCAGATGCAATTTTTACTGCAATTTCTTCTGTCCATTCATCCAGATTCATTAACCAACCCGCTTCTGAAAGTTCAATTGTCTTTCCGTCTACTTCGATTTCCATTTATAATTCCCATTAATTGTTGATGTTTATGACAGGAGCATATCATTGAACTCCTTATTATTTAATAGCCCGCTTTATATATATGTCTTTTTATATGAATAAACAAGTCTCTTCGCATTGGGATAAACGCTATCAGGAAGGCACTAAAGAGTCTTCTGTTTGCTTACTATTAAACGAATATGGCTATTTATTGCCCAATAAAGGGCAAGCGCTGGATCTCGCTTGTGGTTTGGCGGGGAACGCTTTTTATATGGCTGATAAAGGCTTGCAAGTACATGCTGTAGATGTTTCTCAGGTAGCTATTGATCACGTTAATGAAAAAGCTAAGAATGCTGGTTCTTCAGTCGAGGGTATAGTCAGAGATATTGAAGCGAAGGGTTTAGTGGATTGTCAGTACGATGTGATTGTTGTTAGTTATTTTTTAAATCGCAGACTCATGCCACAGGTCATTCAGCATCTGAAGCATGGTGGATTGTTATTTTATCAAACATGGTCAAAGGAAAAAGTGGCAGAAGCTGGGCCGCGAAATGCCGATTATCTCCTAGATAAAGGTGAATTACTTGGTTTCTGTGAAGGCATGGATATTTTGCACTATCATGAAGAAGGTAGAGTGGGTGATATACGCAAAGGCTTTCGAAATCAGGCTAAAATTATCGCGCAACAGTTATCGATCTAATACGCTATCTCAATTCGCTAAGTAATGAATCAATCATATTTGCAGCTTGTGCCCCATAACCACCCCCGAATAAATTGAAATGATTGAGGATATGGTAGAGATTGTAGAGGGTTTTACGGGTCGCGTAACCATCATCTATGGGGAAGTGGTTATGATAGCTGTCCATAAAGCGACTGCCAAAGCCTCCGAATAATTCTGTCATGGCGAGATCGGTCTCTCTGTCCCCAAAATAAACTGCGGGATCATAAATAACTGGGTTTCCTTCCTCATCTGAGCTACAGTTTCCACCCCAAAGGTCTCCATGAAGTAAAGAGGGGATAGGCTGGTAATCCATAAAAAATTGATCCATAGATTCAGCTAGTGCTATGCCTGAGTGATAGCTGTGACGGGGGAAACCTTTGTTTAGTGCGAGATCTAATTGAAATAACAAACGCTGTTCTTTCCAAAAACTTATCCAGTCGTTTTTAAGAGTATTAACTTGAAGGGTCGAGCCAATAGTGTTGTCAATGTGCCAACCAAAGGAAGAGTGCCAACCAAAAGAAGAGTGCGAGCCAAAAGATGATCGGCTGTGTTGATGCATACTAGCAAGTTGTGCTCCTGTTTTTTCAGCATTAGGGCTACCTTTTAGCGCTAGATACTCCATTACCAGAAAAGAGTGTTGTTGGGTTTGCCCAGTACAAAGCGGTTTAGGTGCACGAATACTTCGAGAATTTATTATTTCTTCAAGCCCTTGAAACTCTGCCTCAAACATAAAAAGCCGGCTAGGCTTATTCATTTTTACAAACCAGGTATTTTGTTTCTGATCAATAATTTTCCATGCCTGATTGATACAGCCTCCACTGATTGGCTGTGGCTCATGGAGGTTTACTTGATAGTCAATTTTATCACTAAGACAGCTAGCAATATACGACCATTCTGTTTTCATTAGTGTGTGACTATTTAGGGGGTGTTCTCGAACAGGCTCGACGGGCTACTAGGAGCCGTGATGACGAAATTTAGAAAATAAAGTAACCAAATTTTTGTCTTCGTCAGCTGGTTTAACAGACTGTTCGCCATATTTTTTTAACAAAGAAGGGTCGGTTAAGTCCTGAGCTTCATTCATGCCGATAAAAGGCCTTCCTTTTCGACCTTCTGTCTTTAATTTAGTGATGGCTTCGTCAACCGAGGTTTTCTCTTCGGTTGATTCTGCAGGTTCATCTACATGCGGGGAAGGTGTGTTTTTTGCAGGCTCTTTATCGATACCTTCAAGAATCAGCTTTTCCTCATGAGACTTTTTTTTGCGGAATATTTTCATATATTCACGGCTTTCATCAAGATTAGCATTAAGCTCCTGGCGAGCTATGTCAGCAGTATTAAAAATATCATCGAATTGTTCATGAGCTTGAGATTCAAATCCGCTTAATGTATTTGTAAAGGAAGAGAAGGCTGCTTTTGCTTGCTGCTGATAATCTTTTATCTGAGTTAGTAGCTCTTTTGACTCTTTAAGCGTTAAATCAAGCGTTTCTTTAATTTCAGTATTAATCAATACACCGTCTTGTTTCAGCGAGTTACTACCTGACATATTGTTACTATCGGAGTACATCCTATTAATACTGGCTAAATTCTCTAAGAGGGTTCCTGCTTGGATGCTTTGTGCCGCTGTTTTCTCAATGCCTTTTTCAAGGTTCTCGTTGATTTGATGCATTGAGCCAGTGGTTTCTTTTAGTTGTTGTTCCCAATAATCCTGAATATGGTTCATGCGCTCTGTTGTGCCGTCTACCAGTTGTTTCATCTCTAACTCAATGCTGGAGACAGTTTCTGCATGTTGTTCAGCTTCTTTAACCGTTTCAGTAATTTCATTAACCTGTTGTTGAGCCTCGTCGGCATGTTGTTCAACTTGTTTGCCAATGCTGTTGATCTCATTGACAGTCGCATCAAATATTTTTTTATCGTGCTCTGCAGAGCGTCGTAGAGACAAGATTTTCTTTTGCTCTTTTTTGCCTGATTTAAAACGGGTGTAGATAGAAAGGGTGACAGCAAGCAAGGCAGCAGCGACCAGACCTAATGCAATTAGCTCAATCAGATAAGTTAAGTTGGAGTACTGCGATATGGTAGCCACGTTGTTGTCCTCAATATGTTTTATTGTTGCTTCTCTGGCAAGATAGTCGGATACCCCTGCATATCCATACGATTGTATTATTATGAGTGTGAGTATCGCTTGCCAATATAAATTCGGTGTTTTTAAAGTCATTTAGCTATCAGTCTGTCTTTGTTTCAGGCTGTATATCTGAGTATAGGTCAAAAGCTTTAGGTTTATCAATTAAATATTGTTGATTTTGTGAACCATCTCATGGGTTGTTCAGAGCTTCTTTGTCACGTTTCATGATAGTTCTAGCATATAAAAAACCACCTAGATAGAGCATGAAGCTAAACAAAATAAGCAAATAGCCATAGACTTCTTCTTTGGGTGTGAAGGCATACCAGACCCCTAGTATGAAATATATGATACTAGGAAATGTAGCTTTTACATGTGTGCTGTATCTTCCGTGAAATATCCCTCTTACCAAAAACAATAAAGGAATCAACAGGATAAATAACTCAATAGAGCGAGGTATCTTCTGTATCGGACTGAGCCACCCATTCCAGCCAATAATCAGAAAAATGAGTCCCAGTAGACCTGCGATAGTGAGTATGCGCCAAATAATAAGATACTTCATGAGCTTGCTAACCTAGCTAGACGCTTGCCAAAAGCAAGACACAATATCTTCTCTTCATCGGATAAGGGAAGTTTTCCATCTGAGCCAGAAACATGACTAGGGCCATAGGGTGTTCCGCCAGTTCTGGTGGTCAGTAAGTCTGACTCTGTATAAGGTAAACCTGCGATAATCATGCCTTGATGAAGCAAAGGGATCATCATCGAGAGTAATGTGCTTTCTTGGCCGCCATGCATGCTAGAGGTTGATGTAAACACTCCAGCAGGTTTGTCTACAAGCGCTCCAGAGAACCAGTGCTCCGTAGTTTTTTCAAGAAAGTATTTAAGCGGTGCGGCCATGTTGCCGAAACGGGTAGGGCTACCCAGTGCTAATGCTTCGCAATTGGCTAGTTCGTCCAATGTTGCGTAGGGTGCGCCAGAGTCGGGTATGCTCTCGGCAATGACTTCACATACTTCAGAAACTTCTGGCACAGTTCTTAGTTTTGCCTCAATCCCAGCAACACTTTCGACGCCACGTGCTACTAGTTGAGCCATTTTTTTCGTAGATCCATGTCGACTGTAGTACAAGACAAGTACATATTTATTCATTCTAAAATCCTCAGTTAGGCAGCATATAGAGTGATTCTAGCGGACGGGTAGCGTAATGGAAAAAGGAAATAATGGTTGATCCTTAATGAGTTTTCCATATAGCTAGTCCGCTCGATACTTTGCTGAGCTGTAGCGAAACTTAGAAGCTTCAGCAGGGTTGCTCTACATGCTATAGCATCATCACTCTAAAAGTGAAGATGCGTAATGTAACTTATTTAATGGTAGCGGGCAGCGGTTAACTGGGGAATTTAGGTTCATAGTTTGTCTCTGATTACAGAATATTTAGTACAGTTTCAGGGGGGCGACCAATTGCGGCTTTACCATTGGTTATAACAATGGGGCGTTCAATGAGTTTAGGGTACTTTAGCATGGCTGCGATAAGGTCCTCCTTGCTAAGTGAAGCATCATCCAGATTGTTTTCTTTATACTCAGCCTCATGTCTCCGCATTAGTTTTCTGGGATCGTCTATTCCCAGCATCTCAAGTATGTTGTTGAGCGTATTAGCATCAGGAGGGGTATCCAGATATCTTACAATGGTTGGTGTGATTTGTTTATCTTCTAATAACTTAAGTGTTGCTCTTGATTTGGAGCAACGGGGGTTATGATATATGATGACGCCGTTTGTCATGTGACTCTCTCTTGAAATATAGAAATATGTATTCTAGAGGTAAAAAACTAAAAACTAAAGGATGTCTATGAAACTGTTAAATACATTAAATATGAACGCGGTAGTGAAGGCTATAGCTGTTTCGCTGATACTTGTCTTTTCATCATCAGCTACGAGTGGAGATCTTGAGACAGTCGAGGACTTTTCTTTTAATGATATTAAAGGAAAAAGCCATAAAATATCAGATTATAAAGGAAAGTGGGTATTAGTTAACTACTGGGGAACCTACTGCCCACCCTGCATAGAAGAGATTCCTGATCTTGTTAGATTTTCGGAAAAGCATAAATCGGATGCAGTGGTATTGGGAATGGATGCTGGCGGAACCAATGTTAAAGACTTAACCGAGTTTGCCGAAGAAAATATGATGGATTACTTAATTGCCCCTGTGCAAGAAAGTACGTTAACGGCCTTTGGCGTGTTAACGGGTATTCCGACTACTTATGTGATTACCCCTTCGGGTCATGTTGTCGCAAGAGTTGTGGGTATTATAGATCTTGATGCCGTTGAGCAAATGATGCAACAATATGCGGGTGGGCCGACTAAAGAAAAAGAGTCTGAAGGTATACTCGATTTATAAGCCTTAGCTTTGTGTGTACCCCTACATGTACACCCAAAACCAAAAAAGCCTCCTTTGTTGGCTGTTGACTGATCTCACCATCGCGCACCAAAGACTGCGAGAGTGCTATATTATATATAGTGGGTTGACACTCATACAAAAGTAGTTATTTAATTCGTAAATTTTGTCCCGGGAAAATAGTGTATTTTGGGGCTTTCAAATTGTTTAACTGAATAATCTCTTTCCAGTGAACGCCTGTCTTTCTCATGACTTCAAAGACGGTATCTTTAGGCCTTACTACGTAGAAAACCTGTCCTTGGCGTGAAGGTTCTTTATCACGTGTAGACTCTCGATTTACCTTAGATGTTGTTCCTTTTTCAACAACAGTGGTCTTAACGGCCTTGGATTTAGTGGGATCAATTTCTGTTAGGTCTTTGTTATCAGCTTTCACTGTGGTCGCTTTTCCAGGCACGATAATAGGGTCAGCCGCTGGAATAGGTGCTTCACTGGGTGGTAAATAAACAGTACAGCCGGTTAAGCTAACAAGGAGGAGGATAAAGGCAAAGTTTAATTTCATAGCATTTTGCTCGCAATAATGATTCATTGGCTGATTGTAGCCAATCTGTAGCTCTACATCTACCAAGAACATGCACGAAATAACTTGAGTGTTCTGACTTGCCTTTTTATTCCAGGCAGTCCCTAAACAAGAGGCACAAACTGAACAGCTTCATGGTTCTCTGTTTTATAGCTGTCGTTTGCATCTTTTGTGATGACTTGAAGGGACTGGGCGCTATTTTGCTTTCCTACGGGAATAACCATGCGCCCACCAATCACCAACTGATCTAGTAGAGTTTGTGGAATCTTATCAGGTGCTGCTGTTACGATAATGGCATGATAAGGCGCGTTTTGCTCCCATCCCCAGCTACCGTCACTAAGATGGGTGCGTATATTACGAAATCCCAGTGTGTACAATAAATCCCGTGAGCTTTTGTAAAGTGATTCAATAATTTCTACGGTATGTAAATCTTTTACTAAAGCGCCTAAGGTTGCTGCTTGATAGCCAGAACCAGTACCTACTTCAAGAACCTTTTCAGGTATACCTTTTTCGATGAGTAATTCAGTCATACGGGCAACAATATAAGGCTGAGAGATAGTTTGCCCATGTCCGATAGGTAATGCGGTATCTTCGTATGCACGGCTTGCCAGTGCTTCATCCATAAAGAGATGACGAGGGAGTTTTCTCAGTACACGTAATACCTCTTTGTTCTTGATGCCCTTTTGTTCGAGGCGATCTACTAAACGGTCACGTGTCCGTTGAGAGGTCATACCGATGCCATGAATATTAAGTTCGGTCATGAGATGTTTTTCAGCCAGTCTGAGGTTTCGTTAAGCGCTTGATAACGCGTTAAGTCCGTATGTATCGGGGTTACTGAAATATAGCCCTGACGTATAGCATAAAAGTCAGTACCTTCTCCAGCATCTTGCTCCTCGCCGGGTGGGCCAACCCAATAAATGGGTTCTCCGCGTGGGTCTTTAGCGTTAATCACCGGTTCTGCTTTATGCCTCCTGCCCAGACGGGTTGTTTGAAACCCCTTGATTTCATCCCAAGGTAGATTGGGCACATTTACGTTCAAGATGGTGTCTTCCTTGTCAGGAAAGTCAATCATATGTTCAAATAATAAGGTGACGGTTTTCATCGCAGATTCTACGTGTTCAAGTTGGAATGAACAACTCGAAATGGCTATAGCCGGGAGGCCGAGAAAGCGTCCTTCCATGGCGGCAGCAACGGTGCCTGAATAGAGTACATCATCTCCCATATTTGCACCGTGATTGATGCCGGATACAACAATATCAGGCTCGTAATCAAGCAAACCCGTTAACGCGAGATGGACACAATCCGTAGGCGTGCCGTTAACGCTATAAACCTGATCACCACGGTTATTAAGGCGTAAAGGGTGTTCTAGGGTAAGAGAATTACTAGCACCACTACGGTTAATTTCTGGTGCAACGGTAACAACCGTGGCAAACTGTTTTAATGCTTCTCTAAGTGATCGAAGACCAAGTGCATTATAGCCATCGTCATTACTTAGTAATATTTTCATAAATTTGAGGGTTTGTAAGGGAAGCTCTGATAAATCGGGCTGAATTTTCTGGGAGGGAAAACAGCTCATGACTTGTTCAGAGTTTCCTTAAGAAGCCTTTGATTAAATCAGCTCCTTAAATCGTTATCATGTGTAAAAAATCAACTAGTTCATCGCAACAAGATAGTGAGTTCCATGATGCTATGTCGGGTGTGGAACCACTTCGTCACGATAAGGTCATACATGATACCCCAAAGCCACGTGCTGTACCGATAAAAAGCATTGAAGATGAGCAACTAGTATTAAAAGATATGTTGTCTGATGGATATGAACCAGCGGATCTTCTCGCAGGAGATGTTTTGAGCTATTGTCGAGCAGGTGTGCAAAAAAAGGTGTTTCGTAAATTACGCGGAGGGCACTATCGTATTTCGGATGAATTAGACCTTCATGGTATGAGCGCTAAACAAGCAAAAGAAATATTATTACCCTATTTACAGCAGGTTGATCAGCTAGAAAGTTGTTGTATACGAATTATTCATGGCAAAGGTCATCGCTCCGCGAACAAGGGGCCCGTGTTAAAACGTAAGGTTGATCATTGGTTGCAGTTACATGGTAGGGTGCTGGCTTATCATTCTACGTTGCCCTGCGATGGAGGCACAGGAGCGGTTTACGTCCTGCTTAAGCGTCAATATTAATGAACACTTAGGTGATTTGGCGAAAAGACAAGTAGGATTGATAACTTCTTTGGTCAAACCATCTTAGATTCACATAATAAAAAGGAGTTACCTATGCGTTTATTCTTTCTATCTGCTTTGCTTTACGGAGCTGTTATCTCTTTAGCTGAAGCAGAGTCTGGAGTGTTAGATATTAACTGGTCTGAGCTAAATAGCATACGTGCGAAAGCTTCCGCCCGTAGAGCACCTTACCCTGAAGTATTGAGCAAGGGTGTTAGTAACGTCACCTTGCCTGTCTACCTGCCAACTTCCCATGTTTACGATAAAAACATGACAGTGGTAGCTGATAAAAACTTTTATACCATTACACTCTACTTAAAAGGTGCAAGATTAATAGTTACAGGCGATAGGACTTACCAACAGTCTGAGGCAGCGAACCCTCAACTAGAAACTGTAAAAGCTGCTGCCTCAGTCCTTCGTTTTATGCGTTCCGAAGGAATGATGACAACAAGCTTTAACAGGTTTGGGGCTAACTATTCACTAGAACTGGAATGTGATAAGCCGGATCAAGATAGTCGTTGTTTACAAGAGAGTTTCCTAAAAGGATTGTACCAGTCGCTCATTGTAGTGGGAGGCCATTCATGAGAAGGATATTGGCGGTAAGTCTGTTGCTTTTATTGTCGTCATGTTCACGTCTATCTCAGAATTCTGCGGATGTAGGTAGCTTTTCATATGCACCCGTCGGGGAGTTAAACCCAGCTAGAAGCGGTGCGGGTAGGGCTGGAGATCAGTTTAATTATGCGCCCGGTATTCGTTTTCCTCTTGAGTCTGCTCCCGCCTACATTAATTCTCAAGTATATGGAATAGGTGGCTTATATGGCTCAGCTGGAAGCTTGTGTGATGCTAGAAACTTCCAGTATCCATGGCATGATAATTATTGCGAGAAACGTGGTTGGGGAATGCCATTGTGTCCCGCAGGTAAAGGGCATCAGGGAGTAGACATACGTCCAGCCACTTGTGAAAGAAAGAAACACGCAGTAGTTGCTGTAGAGGATGGAACCATAACTTCCATCGGTAAATATACGGTCTACTTGAGGAGTGTGTCTGGACGGACATACCGATACTTACACTTAGATTCAAGAACATTACAAGTACGTAGCGGGCAAAAAGTAAAACGAGGACAACGCATTGGTCTGGTATCAGATAATATGGGGAACACAAAAACTTCTATTCATTTGCATTTCGATATGAAGCAGACAATCCGTTTTAATAATGGTCGTTCGGCCAAGGTTTTTGTTCCACCTTATACTTCTTTAGTCGATGCTTACAAACGATTGCTTAGAGGTCAACCTTGAACCTAAAAAACGCAGTTGAAACTACTGCGAATGTCTATAGCACTGAATCT
>CAZDMX010000047.1:0-10018 GCA_964506085.1 uncultured Thiothrix sp.
AGATTCAGTGCTATAGGCATTCGCAGTAGTTTCAACTGCGTTTTTTAGGTTCAACATATCTATCACGACTCCAACAGCTTGGCATAGCTTGCCCGAAGAGGATTGAGAAAGCTCACGTTCCATATAGGGAGACAACAAGGGCAGACAATAAAGCTATTGCCAGAATGCAAAGAGGCCAGATAATGCAAGCATTATCCGGCCTCATAAATTGAAGTATTACTAAAGTTACCTACTCAATACTACCAGTAAAATAAGTAGGATCGCACTACCCATAAGGGCTTTAACAATAGGTGGCAGTTCAGTACAAACCTCACCACTCTGTTTTTTAAAACTTACCTCAATTCCAAGTAAGTTCATTAATATACATTTCATTTTTGATTCCTGAAATTATTAAAATAATTCTGTTGAAATCCTAGCGATTTATTGCAAAGATCACACACAAACAGTGTATTAGTGTTTTCTTATATGTAAATGTTAGCAAAGCATTTTTGCTAACACAAATATATCTACCTCTTTTTTGACAAATGTCAAAGCAACACCGCTCCCTTAGAATAAACCACCGTCCAATCTAAAAATAAATGATTGATATTGCTATACATACATGAGAACCACTAAGATATCCGGTCATAGGTTAACCCTATACTATCTTATGCAGGAATCGGTAATTTAAGGGGGATAAACGGTGTCTACGGGCAGGAATTTAACTTCAACGCTCTACCCTGTGGCATTGTCAGATTCACCATTTGACAAGCGGTATTATCGAGTCGTATTTTCAGGGTAGATGAATCTATTATCTCTGATTCAACCTTCCCTGCGCCGAGCCAACTGAAGTTAATCTTTTTGAATGGATGTGGAAGTCGCTTGTCCGGAGCATGGTATAGCGTAAACCACTTTCCCTCTGGAACATTAACGGTTGACTGCTGAGAGTTTACCGTCAGTAACGGACTAGCTACTGATCTGGTTTTAAAAGCCCATCTGATCTCGCGTTGTCTGCCATTAAGAGTGGCTGTAACACTCGCTCGATAGAACGTATTCCATTCTAGTCTTTGCAAGGGAAACCAGGCAAATTGCAACTTGGTGAAGATTTTCTGCGGATCCGTCTTTTGATCCATCGCCCGAATGTTTTTTATCCTTTGACTGGTATTGGTATTCACTACTTTTTCCAGTTTGAAATTTCTTAAACTCACGGATTTAACTTTGCCGGGGTTAAAATGTAGTGAGAGTGGATAACCACTCATATTCAGATCAGGTAATGGATCTGGTTCTTCTTCAAAGAACACGGGAGTCACTGCTCTCGCGCTCACCGGTGGCCAGATCACATAGTCAGGATTACGCTTAAAATACTGTTGATCTAGTCTGTCCAAGTGTTGCTTGTTAACCCTGAAATCAGAATTACAGGTTTTTGAATAACTGGAAGCATCCATATTTCGATCGGCAGCGGAAGCCGATTGACAATAGCTTTTCAACCAACTTGAATACACCCGGGTCTGATGATCACAAATCTCATAATAGCGAGTCTCGCCGTTGTGTATGATGGCGCGATCATTAGAACGACAGACTTTTTCAAACCAGTCCGCACTGACTTTAATCTTAGGTTCACAGAGTTCAAAATAAGAACCCTTACCCTGAAACTTAATTTCAGCAGGTTGCGTCCGACAAATATTGTCCATATAACGAGCCTGCAACAGTCTATCGTTAGGACAACGTACAGCATATGGCGCTTGATAAACAGCCGTTGCTGGCAGAGACAAACAGGCTTTTTCCATATAATCGGCGTTAACGGTCGTTCCCAAACAATCATAGCCTTTTTTAGGCTTGGCATGTTTAGGTCGTTGAGTACAAACCTTCTCCAAATCTTTTCGACCCATGTTATACACGTAAGAACTATAACCAGAACGTCCCGTAGCAACACCATATCCTATGGTGTCGATAAGAAAATCAAGAAAGGTAAAACGATGATAAATACCCGACATTAAACCATCAAGAGATGTCTCAATATTTTTGTTACCTGCACTGATATTCTCTTTCACCGCTTTAGAAGGATACCCAATACGTTCCGCCCGATCCCATGCCTGTTCTCCACTAAAGCCTGCAAGTGAACTGTTTTCTTTATGCATATTAATCTTAGGCGACCCATTACTTACATAACGGGACAAATAATTGGCATGGTTTTGTGATGATTTTGTTAAAGCGCTGGAGTAGACAAGAGGCGTCATTCCCGCTTGCTGCCTGATCTTGTTAATTTGCTTCAATGCAGTCTGTTTTTCCGCGTTTGCTTGAACTGAAAAAGAGAGTATTAGAGTGGTTACAATAGCTGTACGAAATTGAATCATGCCGCATTATAGATAAGGAAAATTACTTATACCAATCATCTATTGTCATTAATGCGTTATGCTGTATAAAACTTGAAAACGCTGTGAATAGATCATGAGAAATATTAAATGACGGAAAAAAAACGACTACTTTCAATTGTTGAATTAGGTGGCTACCCAGATTTCACTCCTTTATATCAAGCGTTAGGGTATAACGTCGCGGCCGAATCCAGTATGAGAAAGGTGCTTAAGCGGCTCAAGAAAGAAACCCCTGATATCATCGTTGCCGAGTTTAACTTTCAGTCTGATTTTCGTGATAGAACCAGTAGTTTGGAATCCCTCATGTCACTAGTAGAGCGCATGTCTAATACGCGAACCGTTATCTTCTACGATAAGGAATATATCCACCAATTAGCCCGTTTGGAAGAAAGGTATACGTTTGATTGCACATTACCTTTTCCGATTAATCAAGCAGAACTTGAATCTGCTCTCGCTGCTTCTCGGACAAGCTCCTAGCTCAGTTCTTCATGAATAGCTTCTATTTCTGAGGGATTAGGCCAGGCATTAATAACAGCATGAATCAAAGTCGCCAAGGGTATGGCAAAGAAGACACCCATCACACCCCATAAGCCGCCAAAGATGAGTACCGCAATTATGATTGCAGCTGGATGCAGGTTGACCATCTCGGAAAACAAGAAGGGTACAAGCAAGTTGCCATCAAGAAACTGAATGATGCCATAGGCAATAATCACATAGAAAAAATTTGAATCAATACCCCATTGATAATAGGCAACTACCCCAATAGGAAAGGTAACAACCGCAGCACCGACATACGGAATAAGTACCGAGATGCCCACCATAAAGGAAAGCAACATAGCGTAATCTAAACCAAGCCATAAAAACGTAATCAGGCTTATAAACCAGATCAGTAAAATTTCTACAAATTTTCCGCGTACATAACCTGCACTCTTAACATTAACTTCTTTCCATACCGTCGACACCAAGGCCCGATCGCGTGGTAGAAATTTGGATATCCAAGTAAGCATTTTTTCTTTATCGAATAAAAAGAAAAACACCAACAGGGGAACCATAATCAGATACACCATAAACGTTAATAAATCAGCAACAGAGGAAATTGAGAAACTCACTATATGTTGTGAAAAACTAGCTACTTGTAAACGGATTCCACTAACCAATTCCAATATATGTTTTTCTGAAATAAGAGAAGGGTATTTTGTTGGTAGCTGCATTAATAGCTCTTGTCCATGAGCCATCATCAATGGAATCTGCAACACAAACTGACTAGCTTGACGAATCATCAAGGGCATCAGTATAAAAATTAGACTTAGCAGCAATAAAGTAAAAATACTAAAGACAATAGCCACTGAAATCGTCTGATTTACTTTCAATCTTCTCGTCAAAAAGTAAACACCCCCATCAAGTATATAAGCAAGAATCAGTGCGGCAATAACCGGAACTAGGATGTCGCCCATAAAAAAAACAGTGGCGGTTCCGAGCAATAATAAAAAGGCCAGAATAACGACCTGAGGGTCTGAAAAATGCCTTTTAATCCATGTGTTTAATAAATCTTTCATTGTTATAAATTGTTCTTATTAATAATTAACATCTGGCATCTGAACCCCTTAGGGCTCAGGATTAAATAAGATGCGGAACTTAACGCAGAATTTTTGTTTCAGATTGAATGCTCGCAATACTTAGCTGAGCTTTAGCGAAACTTAGAAGCTTCAGCAGTCGCATAGCCGTGCTATGCAACGATTGGGATCATTCAAAATGAAGTAAAAAGGTTGCTATGCCCCTTGGGTGCAAGTTAAGTTTCGTAAGCTATTTACTCCTGAGTCCTTAGCCTAGAATCCTCAGTTAGGCAGCCTATAGAGTAATTCTTTTGGGCTGAGTGGCGTAGTAAAAAGAGGAATTAAGGTTAACCCTTAATGAGTTTTTTACATAGCTAATCAGTTCAAAAGGATTGATCTATAGGCTGTAGCGATTTCACTCTATAAGTGAAGATTGTTAATAAATATTATTCCGGTATTATCAGCAACTTATTTATGATTTGAAGCGGTTAACTGAGGAATCTAGGCTCAGACAGTATACGAAATTTAATCTTATTGCGCGAGTTATTCGTTTCTCGCGGGTGTGATTAGAAGTGAAGTATCAATAAAGACCTCTCCCATCAAGAGATCTAACAATAAGGTAGATTTTGTAGGTTGTGGGTGACGACTGCAAGGATGCAGGAGGTAGGGTAACGCAGGAGCAGTTACCGAGGCACGAACCCCAACGTAACGCTGTTTGTTGGGGTTCCTTCGTCACCACAACCTACCGCTTTTGCGCCACCCTCTGCTAGGGAGAGGGATGTGCATTCTAGTCGATTATTAGAGGAAACCTGGAGGCTGTTAGGCAGGTGGATGGTCGAATGAATTCGACCCTACAGCTGCTTTTTCTTGCCCTGAAAGGATGACATTACACCTCGTAAAAGACTTACTTCAGCGGTCGTTAGTTCTGCTTTTGCATAGAGGTTTCGAAACCTCTGCATCACTTCTCCTGGGTGTTTTTTAAAGATAAACCCGGTCTCTGTTAGGGTGTGTTCCATATGCACGTAAAAGCGTTCTAGCTCTTCAACGGTTGGCATCGCTATTGGCGGGTTAACTGGCTGGTTATCTGTCGCTGTCTGATTAACTTGGTCGCTTTGTGCGCCTTTAAATATCTCATAGCACAATGTCTGCACTGCGGCTGCCATATTCAAGGATGAAAAATCTGGATTGGTGGGAATCGTGACTCTGTATTTAGCAAATTGTAGATCATCATTGGACAAGCCCATTCTTTCTGGGCCAAACATTAACGCGACTTTTCCCTTCGTTGCATATTGATTCAAGATGCTAGCGCATGCCTCTGGCGTTAGCTCTGGAAGATCATAGCCCCGCTGCCGTGCGGTACTCGCGGCGACTATCTCGCAGTCCTTCACGGCCTCATAAACGGACGTAACTACTGATGCATTTTCCAGAAGATCAGCCGCCCCTCTTGCCATTCTAGGTGCTTCCTCTGATGGAAAGTCAGCAGGGTTGACTAAACAAAGGTCAGTGATACCCATTGTCTTCATCGCTCTTGCTGCTGAACCTATATTGCCTGGGTGGAATGTACGTACTAATACAATTTTTATGTTATTGAGCATCACCTGAAGTTATCGTCCCGTTTATAGTTAAAAACATACCTGCCAAGGAGTTTATAAGAAAACTCACCAAGATAAACCAGAATAGACTATTTGATAGCAGTAAAATACGGCATGTTGTTCTCTTAAGCTGAAATAAGAGAGACATGATGAAACCACTATACCAAACCGCTACACTCATCAGCGCGCTATGGCTGCCATGCTCTGTTAGTGCCACAACGCACGCTCATCCTGTTGAAATAAAGTTACAACAAGCTATTGATGAACACTGTGATGGAACTACCTCCGGCAGACAGCTTGCTATTCCAGGTGCCTGTATTCTCTACACGGTTACTGCGACCAACTATACTGACGAAACTGTCTTTAATGTTGTTATAAAAGGCAAAATACCCGCCTATACCCAGTTGTTTGACTCGCTGCTGATTAGCTCGAATCAACCCTCTTCACCGGCAGTAGTCATTTATAGCGCGACCCATAACGAACCCATTATTCAACAGCTTTTTAGCCGACTAGATCCAGGGAAAGATCAATCCATTATCATGGAATACAGGGTGAAAATACTGTAAACCTAGCATGTCTTTGTCATTTACGACAGATTTGTCGGCACATACAAACAACCTTCTGTTCTGAAAAAATATGCTGTTATCCAGTTAATATAGATAACTTTTTTTAGTTTAGTAGAATAGAGGTTAAATCTGATTAATGTTAAATATAGGCTTGAGCCATGAAAAAGAAAACAGTATTCCCCCTCGCTTTGACACTAGGTTCACTATTGGCAGTTTCCACTACTGTTTATAGTTTTGATTTAGGCAAAATCCTTCAAGATGAGATCGGCAAGGCGGTTAATAATACGGTACAAGATGTAGCAAGATCGCTGCAAGAACAATTACGTATTGACTTCCCTATCGTCAAACAGCCCAAAAGTAGCTCACAAGCTAACGTCTTTGGAGAGGATGTCACTGTTTTTGGCTATGATGGCTGTCCCTATTGCATAAAAGTTTATAATTTTCTAAACAGCAATGGCATCCCTTACAAGCTAATGGATGTTCAAAAAAATTCTGCTGCTAAAGCAGAGTTCCAGCGGCTTGGCTACCGAGGAGTACCACAGATTCTTATCAAGAAAGAGAAACTCTCAGGCTTTAGTGAATCACAGCTTAGGGCTGCATTAAAGCGTAATAATCTTATGAAGTAGAAGTAGTAACTTGTGTAAGGTTGGATTAAGAAACTACTGTAGGTCGGTGAAGTTTACGGTTACGGAACCGGCCAAGAATCTGCACTTTGCCCGATCAGGGGTCGGGGCTGCTATGAGTTCTATTTACTAAGCGTTGCTTCGCCTTTGCCTTTCATTTTGAGCAACAGGTGTTTGCCTTTGAAGCGGTAGGTTGCGGTTTTTTTCTGTTTTATTCCAGCAACTTTGTAAGTCATTACGATTCTATTGTTACTGGCTGTCCAGTTGCCCGTAAAATTGAATGTTTTCACAATTTTTACTTTGTAGGTGAACGTGTGGTTTGATTTAAGATTAATATCTATACCTCCCCCTTTCCAGTGACCAAAGAGTTTCGCGTCACCCGCAAAGGCATTGCTGGCAAAACTTAATAAAAGAATAAGAACTAATTTTCTGAATAGATTCGATTGCATAAATAGTATATTAGTGAGTTTGTTGATCTTGGTGGGCAGCACACGCTTCCATCGTTTCATGGATTCGGGCTTGAAGTTGATCAATGCGGTCGAGTACATTGTCGTCAATATTTTCTACTTGGCTTTTGGCATTGAGCAGCTCATGAGCCAGGTTCAAAGCGACTAACACGCCAATGCGATCAGTGTTTAATACTTTGCCACTTTTGCGGATATCGTGCATACGTGTATCCACTTCTTTGGCAGCTGAAATCAGAGATTCATGCTCTCCTTTGGGACAGGCAACTTTATACTCCTTGCCCATGATTTTAACGGCTACTGCTTGTGTCTTATCGGTCATTTACTGAGATTCCTAAATGCTTGCCGGTCTTAGGCTCAAAAGCCTTCAAAATTAACCATTATCCATAGTCTTTAAACGCTGTATCATAGATTCCACTTGTGAACGTACCTTATCATTTCTATGATGCAGCTCAGAGCGTTCGTGCAACAGTTGATTTTCTCTTGATTTAAGTACTGTATTTTCGGAAGATAGCGATTCTAATAGTGTAAGAACATCTGTTAATTGTTCTTCTAGTTGCCCGATTTGCTCTTTTAGCCTGATATCTGTTGTCTGTTCGCTCATAATTAGAATACTTTAGTTGGTAAATACTAGTTAGTAGATACTTTTTTGGTAACAATGGATCAATATAAAATCGCACAGAGAGGTAAGGTCAGACGTTCTCTCAAGAAAGCTCAAAATAAGTCTAGTCAATCTACCCGACTTATTCAGAGGTTTCTTATGGGAACCTCTATTCATTGCCTTTTCGCCCGATTATTGCGTTGGATGATTTTCTGCGACCCTCATGTATGCCTTATACACTGCGGTTCTCAAAATTCATCCGCCTTGAACCGAACGAAAATACTAATTAATAGAGATTCCCTTATAATATTATCATAACACATTAAATTTGCGAGTAATCAGCAATGGAAGAAAGTGTAAATTACAAACACATCGAATCGTTATTACGCCGTGCGGATTGTCAATACAGCGCAGCGGAAATTCACGGAGTTGCCTGTGGCATGTTAGCCGTCAACATCAATGCTGATGATGAATTATGGCTAGGTCAGGTTTTTCAGGAGCGTGATGCGCAAAACGCATTACAACAAAGCACAAGCCGAGAACTCTCCTTTTATATCCAGCAAATCCGCACCCAAATGCAAGATAGCAATCTGGAGTTTAGTTTATTATTACCGGATGATGACGAAGCATTAGAAGATAGGGTAGAAGCTATGCAAGAATGGACACAGGGCTTTTTAATGGGTGTATCATTGGCAGGATTAAAAGAGTTTTCGTCATTGCCGGATGATTCAAAAGAATTAATAGATGATTTCGTTGAAATCTCCAGCGCTGGTCGATTTGACACTCAGGACGAAGAATCTGAAGAGGCTTATTTACACATTGTGGAGTATCTTCGGATGGGTGTTTTGCTAATAGCCGAAGAATTACAGCCTAGCACCAGTTCCACCACTCTTCATTAATCACCTAAACCCAGCTACCCAATTAACCATCACCCCGCTCACTATTTATGAAAAGAAAGCCTGTAATCAGTCAAAAAGAATTTGCCTCACGACGTGAGCAGCTGATGCATATGATCGGCAATAATGCAGTCGCCATTGTTCCCTCTTCCTCACTACTCATTCGTAACCGCGATGCAGAATATCCTTTTCGCCAACATAGTGATTTTCTGTATTTAACAGGTTTCAATGAACCGGAAGCTATTGCCTTTTTCATCCCAGATAGGGAGCAAGGCGAATATATTTTGTTCTGCCGCGAACGCGACCCGAAAGCAGAACAGTGGGTAGGTCGTCGTGCGGGAATCGACGGTGCAATAAAACAATGGGGAGCTGACGATGCCTTTCCTATTGATGACATTGACGATATTTTGCCCGGCCTATTGGAAGAACGCAGCTCTGTTTATTACAACACAGGAAATGATGTTGAGTTCGACCAACGCGTAATGGCCTGGGTAAATACGGTAAAGTCCAAACTACGCAGTGGTGTTCATGCGCCTCAAGAGTTCATCTCATTACCGTTAATTTTGCACGATATGCGGCTGTATAAATCACCCGCTGAACTGCGTGCCATGCGTTATGCCGCTAAGACGGCAATCGCTGCACATGAAAAAGCGATGTCTGTCTGCAAACCCGACATGATGGAATACGAACTAGAAGCCGAATATCTCTATGAATTTAGTAAAGCGGGTATGGAACCCGCCTATACCAGCATTGTAGGTGGTGGTAAAAATGGTTGTATTTTGCACTATATTGAAAACGACAGGCCTCTCAAAGAGAATGAGTTAGTGCTGATTGATGCAGGTGCCGAGTATTTAGGCTATGCCAGCGATATTACCCGTACTTTTCCCGTCAATGGCATCTTTACCAAAGCCCAACGCAGCTTGTATCAAATCGTACTAGATGCTCAAAAGGCCGCCATTGCCGTCGCCAAACCTGGCAATACGTGGGATCAACCTCACACCGCAGCTTTACGAGTGTTGGTTCAAGGGCTGGTTGAGGTTGGCATATTATCGGGCATATCCAGTGACGATTCCAATATAGATAAGCACCTTAAAGATAAAACTTACGTCCCCTATTACATGCACAAAACAGGACATTGGTTAGGGCTAGACGTTCACGATGTCGGCGATTATAAAGTTGACGATTACTGGCGCTTACTGGAACCCGGCATGACGTTAACGGTAGAACCCGGTCTTTATATTACGCCCGCCGCCGATGTGGATGAGAAGTGGTGGAATATCGGCATTCGTATTGAAGATGATGTCCTCATTACCAAGAAAGGCAATGAAGTGCTCACCCGAAAACTCATCAAAGAAGTCGATGAAATAGAAAG
>CAZDMX010000048.1:0-5849 GCA_964506085.1 uncultured Thiothrix sp.
GCAGTTATGTAGAAATGATCAATTGATTGATATTTAAGCATCTTTTTTGAAACATTTTTTTGATCAAACTATGTTAAAAAATTGCTGGAACTTTTTTAACATATAAGTATATTATGATATACTTAATCAATAATTATTGACAGCGGAATACGAAATGACGGATAGCCAAACAGCAATTACTGATCATGAAAGAGAGAAAGAATTAGCACAAGCGGTTGATAGTTTTCAGAGCCGCTGGAAATATGCCGTTTTCCCCGCAATGGTAGCTTTTGTTATCCTTTCAGTTTTCGGCTTCTATCTGATTTATGGAATGCTGCAACGCATGGAAGATTTGTCAAAAGACGTTAACAGGATGGCAGATACTATTCGTGATTCTCTCCCCGCCATGCAACAGAATGTAGGTGCGATGGCAACAGACATGCATGAAATGAATAAAGTCATCGGTGCCAGCTTTCCAAAGCTTGAACAGCGTGTAGATGCTATGTCCAATTCAACTGAATACATGGCACAAACGACAGGTTCTATGGGGCAAAGTATGTGGGAACTGAACAATAGTGTATCAAAGCCACTTTCCATGATGAACAAGATGATTCCATGGTCTGAGAAAAAGGCACCTAGTGCTAATCGTCCTTATTATAATAATAATTCATATCAGCCTACGTATTATCAACAGCCTTATTAGGAAGCATCATTAATGCTTCGGGAGATGAAATGAAACTCGATACCTTTCTAACAAAGCTAGCAGTTACTCCTGAAAAAATTGAGTTCAGTGAGACTATGGATGTTATTGATCGGCACTACGATTTTACTGAAACAGCTTTCGTCAATGGTTCATTAACGAACAATGCTGGGGAAAACTCAGGTTCTTGTAAATTATTTTCTTTTGCCAAAATACATGATTTAGATGCTACCAAAACACTAGCTTGTTTTGGTAGTTATTATCGTGATGATGTACTTAAAAACCCTGACGCTGATAATCATCAGAATATCCGTAATTTCCTGAATACAGGATGGGATGCGGTCAGTTTTTCTGGAAACGCGCTTTCACTTAAATAAATTCTGATCAAGCCCTCTTTGTCAGGGCTGTTCAATACTAACTGGAAGTGAGACTTCAGTCTCGCCAATGCTTCTTCGTAGCACCATTTGCGGGACTAAAGTCCCACTTCCAAGTAAAAAAGCGCATCGTTGATAGTGAAAATTAGTTGTATTGAACAGCCTGCCCTCTTTGTAGGGGCGAATTTATTCGACCAGTGTCGGAAGAGAAAGATACGGGTCGAATGAATTCAACCCTACAGTCTGACTTTCAAGCCCTTAACCATGACCTGCTTTATTACTGTCTTCGTCTAATGCCTTGGTGATTTTCTCCAGCTCATCCGAATCAATTTCTTCGGTGTGTCGAGCAGCGGCAATAGCAACAGCTTCTGCGTGTTTGGTTGGTGTCGGGCTTGATGCAGTGTCAGCAATGTCAACATCCGATGTTTGTAGTCGATCACAAATACGTTCAGCAATCCGCGAGATGGTTGCACCCTCGGTCAATGCCATCACCGGAAGTTTAACAGCAAAACGCTCTTCAATGGCTAAGACCAGCTCCATGCCCATTAGTGAATCCATTCCCAAGTCAAAAACTGAAGAATTAATATCCATTTTCTCACGTGGCAAGCGTAGGATTTGTTCGATTTCTGTGAGTAATAAGCCGGTGACTAATTCTTGCGTTTCGTCAGCGTTCATACCTGCAATGAGCGTTTGAATGTCTTCCAGATGATCTGCGTCGGCATGTTTAACCTGACGTTGCTGTTCAATGTACTTTGGAGAACGTGCACTCGGCATAAAACGCTGAATGACGCTCCAGTCGAAATCAATAATAGCAGCGCCTGTTTTATCACTATCTATAAGTTTTTCAAGCATGGCTAAGGCGTGTTCTGAAGAAAGCGCGGAGCCGCCTAGTCGGGATTGTAAAGCATCCTTTACTTCTTTGTTTCTTGCTAGAAAACCTACATCACCGATAGCTCCCCAGGCGGCATAAGTAGCGGGTAGGTTGTGTGCTTGGCGGTAGCTTGCAAGGGATTCGAGGAACATATTGCCCGCTACATAATTGGCTTGTCCAGGGTTGCCAAGAAAAGTGGTTGCAGAAGAATACATCACAAAGAAATCTAGTTCTGTACTTTGGGTTAGTGTTGCTTCATGGATATTCCATGTGCCAGCCACTTTAGGTGATAATACTTTGTTGAACTGATCGTGGGTCATGTTTCGGATTAGACCGTCATCTAGTACCATTGCAGCTAGAATAATGCCTTTTAGTTTTGGCAGGGTACTACCGAACTCAGCAAATAAGGGCTTTACCGCTTGTTTGTCAGTAACATCGCAAGCTCGTATTTCAACGCTGATGTCTCTTTCTTGCAAGCTCTTTAGACTAGCCTCTGATTCAGCCGGAGGATTGCCCGTTCGGCTTGCTAAGACAATCGTTTTAGCACCTTTGTCGGCAAGCCAATGAGCGGTTTCCAGTCCAAAACCACTCAAGCCACCAGTAATAAGGTAGCTCCCTTCAGGATCACAAACTAGTGGAGCTTGGGTTTGCTCTGGCTGCTCAGGAACAGGTAGTTCACTTGGTTCACCTTGAAACGATACAATAACCTTTCCAATTTGTCGTGATTGCTGCATGTAGCGAAAAGCATCTTCAATCTGACTTGCGGGGAAGACACGATGTGGCAAGGGTCTTAAAACACCTTCAGCAAACAGCTGCATCATTTCATTAAACAGTTCAGCGGCTAGATCAGCACGTTCGATGAGTAACTGATCGGCATCAATACCAAAATAAGAAATATTATTGCGGAAAGGACGTAAGCCTATCTTGCTGTTCTCATAAAAATCACGTTTACCCAATTCCAGAAAACGTCCGAAGGGTTTGAGGATGGCCAGATTACGATTAATCGCCTCACCCGCTAAAGAATTCAGCACAATATCAATGCCTTCATCGTTAGTGATTTTCATAATGTCGTCAGCAAAAGCCAGCGAGCGAGAATCAAGTACATGATCCGCACCCATTAGTTTCACGAACTCACGTTTCTCATCACTGCCTGCGGTAGCAAAAATCTCTGCACCCCGATATCGAGCAAACTGGATAGCAGCGATACCCACACCACCGGCAGCACCGTGAATAAGGATTTTTTCACCGGGTCTGATTTGCGCTAAATGATGCAGTGCATAATAGACCGTAAAAAAAGTGGTTGGAATCGTTGCAGCTTCAGCATAAGACCAGTCTTTGGGTTTATGTGCGATGGCGGTTGTTTGGGTGATAACACGGGTGCTAAAACAAGCGGGAGCAAAGCCAATAACATCATCTCCTGCTTTATATTCACTGATATTCTTTCCCGTGCTAACGACTTTTCCCGATAGCTCCATACCCAGAGTAGGGCCAGCAAAACCGTTTTCTACCGCTTCGTCAGATAGCATACCCATGGCGTACATCACATCACGAAAGTTTAGCCCTGTTGCATAAGGTCTGATTTCTATTTCATCATCAGCCAGTTGTTTCTCCGGCAATGTTTTCCAGTACAGATTCTTTAACGGTCCAGGGGATTTAAAACTTAGTCCCATCAAAGCAGGAGGGCTGGAGGATTCTGTTGCTTGCTCTTCTTCCTGAACAATATCATTAGTGCTGTTTGGAGATACGCGTTGCATACGCATCACATGGCGGGTGTTTTTAGCGAGGATTATTTCATTGTCCTCAGCCTGTTCGTCCAGCAACTCGGTTAGCAATAAATCGGCCGCAACTTGAACATCGTCCAGTTGTAAATCAATCAATTTACAAGCCAGGTCAGGATGCTCGTTCATAATGACTCTACCCAAGCCCCATAGCGGAGTTTGCTCAGGTTTGTTCTGATAGCCTAAGATGTTTTGATCAATGACGACAGCCTCAGAAGTCACTAGCCATAGCTGCGGGATGGAATCGGGTAGATGTTCTTCAATATGTTTTTCAATACTTTGAATCAAGTCAGTTGTGCTCACACAGCGCAACTGCTGTAAGGCTAGCGGATCATCACTTGTTTGTTGCTGCAATCCTAATAGTTGAACGATATGATCACAGTGGATATCTTCTGCTTGCAAAGTACTAAATAGTGCATCAAAGGCATTTTCTTCATGGATATTCACCTGATAATGCATGTCGCCTAGTCGTTGAAACTCATCTCCGCTTTCAACCAAAATGGTATGCTGCTGGCGTGCTTCCAATAGACTTGAGAGTTGTTGGCTTATTTGTTGCGACAACCCTGTTGAATCTGCTAATAACATCCATGTTTGGTTATCGCTTTGCTCATGAGTGCTACTGGTCTCAGCGACAACTTTCTCAGCATATTTCGCGGTAGCCATGATTAGAAAAGCACCTTCATCACCTAAGGCTTCAGGCTCAGTAACAGTTGTAATATTTTCAAAGTGCGCACGTTGCAAAGCGCTTTGCCATTCTTGCTGGCTTAGCAATAATGACAAGGGATGATTCGCCTCCGTTGTATGCGCCCACCATTGTGGATCAAGGCCGAGCGTTAAATCAGTAAAGGCATCAGGACGCCTTTCTAGTACCAGCAAAGTTCCCTGTGGTGCGAGTAACTGTTTGGTGTTTGACAATGCTCTATGCAGGTTGTCGGCTTGATAGAATGTATTTCCAGCAATAATCAGATCAAATGTATTAGCTTCAAGTGCTTCAATATCATTCTCGACATCGAGCACTTGAGTGGTGAGAAAAGTCCAGTTTTCAAGTTCGAAACTTGCTTTAGCGATGACATCTTCACTGGCATCTGTAAACAGATAATCACACTGCTGAGTGTCTAACAGAGATAGTAGCTGACGGGTTAGTCCGGCATCCCCACCACCTGTTTCTAAAATTCGCAAGCGTTTGTTTTTAGGCCATTTTGCTACAATTCCTTTAACCACCTCTCGCAACGCAAGATTCATTGCTGTATAACTTTGTGATGCGTGATACCAGTGTTCCTGAATACTGCTTTTCTTAGGGAAGAGAAGCTCATTAGCATCCTTTTCACCCTGCATGACTTTCGTTAGGTGGGAACCGCATCGACCTAAAAGCATGAGTTCAGGTAAGTAAGCGGGTGAATCACCTAAAATGGATAACCATATCTCTTCTGCTTGCGGCAGATCTGTATCTTCCGAAAGATGCCATTGTCCCTCTTCGCAAGTAGCCAAATCATCACTTTCTAATAGTTGCAATAAGCGTGTTAGCAATGGAATATAGATGGGTTTTATAGAAGAGCTGTTCGCGAGTTCTGCAACGCTAAATGAATCAATAGAGCCTAGCTGCGAATGCAGCGAATGTAGTGCTTGCCACGCAAATGTCGTTATCATGACATCAAACAAAGGCATGATTTGCTGGTAATGATGGGCTCGGTTTAAGTCAGGCTCTTGTGTAGTCAGGTAATCTTGAACATGCTTTGCAAGTTTGTTTAAATCTTGTTTAGGAGATAAAAGCTGTTGCTTCTTGTGCGGCATCAACAAAGGGTTGAAGACATAAGTAGCAGGATCCACGACACGACTCTGTGCAAATTGCACGCCTTTGAAGCGGCACGCTTGTAGTTCAACCAGCACCTCGCCTTTCTTGTTCAACAGCAGGAAGTCTGCAACTATCGATTGCGGGCTTTGCTTGCGAATGTTGACTTGAAGATAAGTTATATCACCCGTCTGATCATATTGATATAGCTTGCCGATTTGCACAGGAATCAGAGCCGCTTGTTTGCCCGTGCTAATATCCTCAGCAAATACATCAACCAATACCTGAAAACCAGCATCCAGCATAGAGGGGTGTAAATGATAGTGATCATAATCCTGACTAATATCAGCAGGGATGG
>CAZDMX010000048.1:5859-9861 GCA_964506085.1 uncultured Thiothrix sp.
AGTTTAGCAAGCGCTGTTAGTGTTTCTGAATCAGCTGAAGCGGGTGATACCCAGACGGTTTCTACGCCTTGAAATCCATCGCCATAACTCAAACCAACCGACTCGGTTAGTTGATAATGACCTTCTTTACTAATCTGTAAACGGGCTTTTTTGGTGAGTGTTTTTGTATTTAGCTTAGCAGGAGCTGCCCGATTGGTTGCACCTAGTAAACGACCCACGACATTAAGTATCCAGGGGTTATCACTCATGCGGTCATGGCTTTCAATAGTAAAGCTACCGTCGTTGGTGAATAGCGTGAACCTAGTGGATTTCGCATTATCAAGAACAATCGGAGCCTTTATCTCGATATTCTCGATTTCACAATTAGCTAACACATCCGCATCATCTTTAAACCAAATGGCCGAAGCCGCCAATGCCATTTCAACATAGCCAGCAGCCGGGAATATAATTCCTCCATCTACTACATGATCTTTTAGAAAAGGAAGTTTTTGAGTATCTAACTGGTTTTCCCATTGAGCGGTAGCAGACTTAATTCGATAACCCAGTAGTGGATGGTCTCTCTTACGATTGACTAAATCAGCGCCTTCTCCTGTTAATGTGTACCAGTGTTTTTCACGCTGCCAAGGATAATTAGGTAGCTGGACATACTGCCCTTTTTTGGGGAATAACTGGCTCATGTCCAAAGCACAACCCGCTAGATAGCTGGTGTATAAACCATCTAATAAAGTAGATAAACTAGCAGACTTTCTGGTTTGCGTTGCAACGGCTAATCCGCTTATCTCTTTAGTGCGACAGCATTCATTGATGTAGGTACGCAGAATAGGGTGGGGGCCAATTTCCAGAAACACTGAAAAGTCATCATCTAAAAGGGTATCCATTGCCTCATTAAATAACACAGGCTTGCGGATGTTTTCCCACCAATAAGTGGCATCAAGGCGTTCACCTTCCAGGTCAGAACCTGTAACGGTGGATACAAATCTAATATTAGTTCTTTGGGGAGTTAAACCATGAAGCGTTGTTTTTACACGTTCTTCAATAGGTAGCATTTCTTGACTGTGGAAGGCGTAGTCCAAATCAAGGATACGATAAAAAATATTTTTCTCTGCTAGAGTTTCACCGAGCTTTTCGAGATCATCCCATGCGCCGGAGAGTGTTGTGGTGTTTGCGCTATTGATACCCGCTATGGTTATAGCATCCTGTAAATTTAATGACTGCAATACTTCTTCAATAGCTTCATGCCCCAAACCAGTAGCGGCCATACGACCAGACCCTTTGGTTTCACCCTGAGCCTGGCTTCGCTCATAAATAACTTCAACCGCTTGTTCCAGTGTTAGTGCCCCAGCAGCCCATGCGGCTGAAACCTCACCTACGCTGTGCCCAAGAGTTGCTTGGGCTTTCAAACCATGTGCATTAAGCACATTGATCATGCCAACTTGCAGGGCAAATAGCAGAAGTTGAGCAACCTCAGTGTATTCCAGGCGTGAGTCTTCTGCTGACGCTTCAAACTCCTCGATTAGTGAGATGGGATTTTCGCTGTGAACCGTAAGCAGCTTATCAATGTTTTCAACCGTTTTGCGGAAAAGAGGTTCTGAGGATAATAATTCACAGCCCATGCCCTGCCATTGGGAACCGTTTCCAGAAAAAACCAGAGCCAGTTTAGGTTTGTCTTTTAGTTTACGGGTAGTGGCAACCCCAGCTTGGGTTTCTCCTTTTTCTCCATAGCTTATTAATTTCGCAAGGACATCTTTTCGATCTACACTATTAATAGCAAGACCATGCTTTAACGACTGACGGTAGTGTGAAGCAGAGTAAGCAAGATCGTAATATTCAATTTCGCTATTGAGTAAATCCGTGTATTTTTTTGCGGTTGCTTTCAGTGCTTCAGCAGAGCTTGCAGACAAAAATAAAGGCGGAATACCAGGCTTTTGAAGCGAATGTAGTTCAGCGGTTTCGCCGAGTATAAACTCCTCAAGCACGATATGTGCATTAGCACCACCAAAACCAAAGGAATTAACCCCCATAATTAACGGAGATGCTGATGCTGGTAGCGGTGTAAAACGGGTTACAACTTTGAGGTTCGAGGCTTTAAAATCTATGTTTTTATTGGGGGTGTTAAAGTGTAGTGACTTGGGTAACGCACGATGTTTAAGACTCAAAATAATCTTAAAAATACCGGCCATACCTGATGCTGTCTCTAAATGTCCCACATTGGTTTTTGCTGACCCAATTGGCAGTGGTTTTTTACGCGTTTTTGCGAGAACATTTGAAATGGCGGAGGCCTCAATAGGGTCTCCTACCGCAGTACCTGTACCATGTGCTTCAATATAGCTAATATCATTCAGGTCAATATCAGCTTTTGCATACACTTCTTTTAATAACTCTCCTTGACCTGCTGAACTTGGAAGGCTGATGCCATTGGTTTGACCATCACAATTAATGCCTGATTCAATAATAACGGCTTGTATTGGATCACCATCGGCAATTGCATCTTCCAGCGGTTTCAAGAATAAAATACCCGAACCTTCAGAGCGTACATAGCCATCGCCGCTATCATCAAAAGCATGACAACGACCGCGAGGTGAAAGCATGGATGCCTTGGAGAAGCCTACAAAGCCGAAAGGATGCAGTAGCATATTCACGCCACCCGCAATTGCCGTGGGTGCATCGCCGCTCCAGATGCTATTGCAAGCTTGATGCAAAGCCACTAATGACGATGAGCAGGCGGTATCTACAGATACGCTAGGGCCGTGTAAATCAAACCAATAAGAGATTCGGTTAGAGGCAATGCTGGCGGTATTGCCGGTCATGGAGTAGGGGTCTAATGAACTTAAATCATCCATGCGACGGTGTGCATAATCAGTGCTGGCAATGCCTATATAGACAGCACATTTTGAGCCTGCGAGGTTTTTAGGGAGTTGCCCACCGTTTTCCAATGCTTCCCAAGTTAGTTCTAATAATAGTCGTTGCTGAGGATCCATCTGCGCAGCTTCACGAGGAGAAATGCCAAAAAAATCAGCATCAAACTGGTCGATATTGGAGAGTACTCCCGCTGCAAAGGTATAACTCTTTCCAGGTTCTTTTTTATCGGGATGTTGATAGAAATCAGTCCCCCAACGTTCAGAATCGATAGTCGTAACGACATCTTTGCCTTTCTTTAACACTTGCCAGTAATCTTCTGGAGATTGAATATCCCCGGGGAGTCGGCAAGCCATTCCAACAATAGCTATTTTCTTTTTCTTGAAAGGCAAAGCCTACTCCTCAGTTTTAGCAAGCAACAATATCAGCATAGACAGGTTTGTATTTATTTTACTTTTGATGTGCTGAATTAAACGGCGATTGTACATGACTAATAATAATATGCCACTTTAACATATCGACACATGATTGGCTTTATAGTGTGCCCTGATACCAAAAATATAACCTATTAAGCACAATGATTAGGTTAATATTTGTACTGTTCTTGCAACTCCATATTTTTTCAGTTAATAACAACTGTGATATGCTCGGCCTATTCAATATCATTGAGAAAAGTTACGAATGAAAATCCATATAAGCTTATTGTGTATTGTCGCTTTTACCGCTTCGTGCACTAAAAACCCACCAAAATTAGAGAGTAATAAACAATTAGTTTATAGTTTCAAGCAGCCACAACGCAAAGCACTTTCAGGCAATCAGTCTAAGCATTTGGGCAAACCGGATATGCAGTCCTTAACAAAACAATCGTCTGTGTATTACTCCGCCAATGGAAACCTTTGCCGTCAGTTGTCAAATAGCAGAACGGTCTGTTATATCGGCGGGAAGTGGTATGAATCTGTAAATATTCGTACAAAAGGGCTGTAGGAGCCTGTCCAAGAACAACCGTAGGGTGTATTAGCGATAGCGTAATGCACCAATAAGTGCTAGAGGGTGTTGTAAAAGCAGTGATTGTAGGTTGTGGGTGACGAAGGGGGTGTGAATAAAAGGGCTGTTCAATGCTAAATTTCCGTTGCTTTATGAAACCAT
>CAZDMX010000049.1:0-9809 GCA_964506085.1 uncultured Thiothrix sp.
ACGAACCCCAACGTGACAAGCTTTGTTGGGGTTCCTACGTCACCCACAACCTACCAATTACGACTTTTGCGACACCCTTCTTAGGAGAGAGGGAGCTGTTTCTGGACGCTAAGGACTCAGGAGTAAATAACTTACGGAACTTATTTAATCCTGAGTCCTAAACAATTAGTATGAGTGGAATTCCTCAATTTAGGAAGTTGTTATTCTTTTGTTTGAAAAATATGTTATTCCTGATGGCAAGCACATTGTTAATTTTTTCCCACAGACTAAAAATGTCTTATTGCTATCCACATGCTAAGTCGCTCATAATAGCCACCCGTATTCCTGTAGATATAAGAGCATGACCGCTGAGGCTGAAACCCGTTCAAAATTACTCTTCCACTTAAGAGAAATTCTCTCGAAAGAACAGTTAATCACTGAAGAAGAAGAGCTGCGCCCTTATGAGTGTGATGGCTTATCTGCATACAAAAAACTACCTTTAGCGGTTGCTCTGCCTGAAACTATTGAACAAATTCAACAGATCATGCGCACCTGCTCTAGTCTCTTTGTTCCCGTAGTAGCACGAGGCGCTGGTACCGGTTTGTCCGGTGGTGCTTTACCTCATGAAGGTGGAATTATCTTAGGGTTATCCCGCTTTAATAAAATCCTTGATATAGATGTTGATAGCCAATGCGCTCGTGTGCAGCCAGGGGTCAGAAACCTTGCTATTACGGAAGCGACTAAGCAATACAACTTATATTACGCACCAGACCCATCATCGCAAATTGCCTGCTCCATTGGCGGCAATGTTGCCGAGAACTCTGGTGGTGTGCATTGCCTGAAATACGGACTTACTGTTCATAATGTAATGGAAGTTAAAATCATTACAGTGGAAGGCGAATTGGTCACACTAGGCTCAACAGCGTTAGATAATCCCGGCTATGATCTGTTAGGGCTGATCACTGGCTCTGAGGGCATGCTAGGCATTATTGTTGAGATAGTAGTTCGTTTATTGCCCAGACCTGAAAGCGTCAATGTCATTTTAGCCGCTTTTGATAGAACCGAATCTGCCGCTGCTGCGGTTGCTGCGATTATTGGCGATGGCATTATCCCGGCGGGTTTGGAGATGATGGATAAACTGGCTATTCAAGCTGCCGAGGACTTTGCTCATGCGGGTTATCCTACCGATGCCGCAGCTATCTTATTGTGCGAATTGGATGGTTCCCGCGAAGAAGTCAATGAACAAAGTTTTCTGGTAAAACGTCAATTAAGACTAAAAAGCGCTACCTCTATCACTGAAGCAGATACGCCAGAGCAACAAGCTAAATTATGGGCAGGTAGAAAATCGGCATTTCCCGCTGTAGGTCGTATTTCACCGGATTATTACTGTATGGACGGCACTATTCCTCGCCATCAAATAGCCCATGTGCTGAAACGCATTGGAGAGTTATCTGATAAATTTGGTCTAAGAGTAGCTAACGTATTCCATGCAGGAGATGGTAACTTACATCCTTTAATTCTCTATGATGCAAATATTGCGGGTGAGCTTGCCAAGGCTGAAGAGTTTGGTGCCGAAATCCTTAAACTTTCTGTCGATGTAGGCGGTACGATTACCGGAGAACATGGAGTCGGTCACGAAAAAATTGATCAAATGTGTTATCAGTTTAGTGATACAGAGCTAGCCTATTTTCATGCGGTTAAAGCCGCCTTCGACCCAGACTCGATTTTAAACCCTGGTAAAGCAGTGCCAACATTACACCGCTGTGCGGAACTTGGCCAAATGCATGTTCATAATGGCGAGCTTCCTCACCCTGAACTCCCTCGTTTCTAACGCATGCTTTATTAGTGGGTGCCTAAATCATGTTTAAAAAAATTCTCGACAAGTTACCTAAAAAGATGACTGCTCAACAGATCAGTCAACAGCAACTACAAGAACAGGTAAACACTGCATTAGCTGAAAATACGCCTTTGTTTATACACGGCGGCAATAGCAAAGACTTTTATGGCAATACGGTTAATGCGCAACACTCACTGGATGTAAGTAAACATGTTGGCATTGTTGACTATGCACCCTCTGAATTATGTATCACCGTTTGTGCCGGCACGCCTATTATTGACATTGAAGAAGCGCTTGCCAGAAAACAGCAAATACTTCCCTTTGAACCGCCTGTTTTCACAGAATCAGCAACCATTGGCGGAGCTATAGCAGCAGGACTATCAGGCCCACGCCGCCCTTATAGCGGATCAGTACGAGATGCAGTGTTAGGCATAAAAATTATCAATGGCAAAGGTGAAATCATCAGTTTCGGTGGCCAGGTCATGAAAAATGTAGCCGGTTATGATGTTAGCCGCCTAATGACAGGTTCACTAGGTACATTAGGTGTCATCCTTGAAATTTCCCTCAAAGTTATTCCAAAACCTGAATTTGATAGCACGATTATGCAACCTCTCTCACATGAAGAGGCTATTGACTATTTCACCTCATTACGTACCTCTGGACTTCCTGTGAGTGCAAGCTGCTATGTTGATGACCATGTTTATATCCGCCTTTCAGGTTCTAAAAATCATATTGCCCGTACACTTAAAAAACACGGCTGGAAAGGCCAAGAAAATGGTCACGAGTTTTGGCAAAGTATACGCAATCAAACACATCCTTTTTTCCAGCAAGTAGACAAACCATTATGGCGACTATCCGTGTCACCTTCATCACCTGCGAGTAAACAGCTCAATACAGACAACTTAATTGAATGGGGCGGTGGCATACGCTGGGTGGCCAGTAAAACACCGGCCAATATTGTAAAGAGCATCGCCAATAAAAAAGGCGGAAATGCCGTCTTGTTTCGTGGCGACATACCCGAAGTAGACACCTTCCCAACACCTGAGCCTGCTTTGTTTGCGATTCATAAACGATTAAAACGTCAGCTTGATCCTAAGGGTATTTTCAATCCTGATCGTATGTATAAAGGGCTTTAGATTAAGTAAACTTATGGAAACCAAACTCGCCAAAGAATTCCAGAACACTCCCGAAGGTAAAGAGGCAGAAGCCATTCTCCGCGCTTGTGTTCATTGTGGGTTTTGCAATGCTACCTGCCCTACATATCAACTACTGGGTGATGAAAATGACGGCCCACGAGGTCGTATCTACCTCATTAAACAGATGCTTGAAGGTAAATTGGCAAGCGCAACGGATAACAGTAAAAAAGCCCAGAAAACGCTCCTTCATTTAGATCGTTGCCTAACCTGCCGTAACTGCGAAACCACCTGTCCTTCTGGCGTACAATATGCCAAATTGCTTGATATCGGTCGCAAGGTAGCGGAAAACATCACAACTCGGCCTCGTAAGGAAATACAAACCAGAGCAGTGCTGCGCAAAGTACTTCCCTACTCTAAGCGTTTTTCTGCTCTGCTTTCGACAGGACGATTGTTTAAACCACTGTTACCTTCTGTCATTAGTAAAAAAATACCCATAAAAGGTAGTCTACCAAATACTAAACAAACAGACTGGCCTGAGGCTTCACATACCAGAAGAATGCTAATTCTTGATGGTTGTGTGCAACCCGCTATTAGTCCAGAAATTAATCTGGCAACAGCGCTAGTGTTGGATAAACTAGGCATTAGCCTAATACTCATTAAAAAATCAGGCTGCTGTGGCGCAGTAAGCCAGCATCTGTCTGCAGAAGAAGAAGCCTTGCAGTTTATGCGCAGAAATATAGATGCCTGGTGGGACGAAATTTCAAAGGGAGCAGAAGCTATTGTCAGTACAGCCAGCGGCTGTGGAGCCATGCTAAAAGATTATTATCATTACCTAAAGCATGACCCGGAATACGCCAACAAAGCAAAACTTGTTTCAGAATTAAGTAAAGATATAGCTGAAATTGTTCTTCAAGAAAGCAATGCAGATAGTGAAAAAAAGAAAGTACTTCAAAATATGACTGATTCAAAAACAGTCGCATGGCATCCACCTTGTACCTTACAACACGGCCAGAAAATTACCGGAGTTGTAGAGCAAATTTTAACCGATGCAGGTTACACGCTAGTACCCGTTAATGATCAGCACTTATGCTGTGGATCAGCTGGAACCTACTCAATACTTCAGCCGGAAATATCCAACACCCTGCGTGATAACAAGATAGAGAACCTGTTAAAGAATGACCCAGAAATGATTGTTACCGCGAATATAGGGTGTCAGACGCATCTACAGGAAAGTGCAGATAGACCCGTTGTACATTGGATTACATTGTTTGCCGGAGATGGTAGCAATTGATGACCACCCATTCATAACCATTCACTCTTTAGCTAATAGTATCAAACGCTCTCTTAGTCGTTTTGATAATCGGTAGCCATTATCTTGCATAGCATCTAGCGTATCTTTAACGCTTCGAATATAGCCTTTATTTTTGGCGGCCATGAGCACCGCTCCAGTTCCTGCAATTTTGATTCCCCGTTTTTTTGCGACCTTTCTACCTTTGCTCTCATCTATCAGTAAAAAACGATAAGTTTGGCTTTTCTTCAGTGATTCTGTAAGTAATATTGCTTCTGTTTCACCTAGATCCAATATCTGCAATAGCGGCTTTAATGTCGCTGATGAAAAGGTATTCCTATTAACTTTTATCCAACCGTCGTCAACAGCCTGTTTTAATTGTCTTGCACCCGGCATATCTGAATTCAGTTTAAGTTCCTGCTCGACCGCGACAGGAATAATGACTACTTCATATAAGTCTTGTAATAGGCTGAGTTGTTCGATGGTAGCTAGTGCAATCAGTGGACTGGCATCGGCAATAACAACACTCACAAAGCATGTTCCAGCTCTTCGTCAAGTTCCTCAGCGGGGTAATCCACTGCATCAATATCAGAATCGCCAAGCAAAGATATAAACTTCTCAAGCGGTAAATCTGCCACTTTTGCAGCCTGTGTCAAAGTGAGCTGCCTGGATTCAAATAATTGCAAAGCTAGAGAGCGATGTACCCCTAGAGAGAGTAGAGTATCGTCAAATGGTATTGTTAACATAACTGGTTTGCCATGCTTGGTAACTAATCCTAATTCCCCAGCCTCTGCTTTTTTGATGACTTCCCCGGATAGATTTCTTAGCTCACGGGCAGTATAAGTATTAAACGATTGCATAGATATTTCCATTTTATGTACACAAAGTGTAGCACATTTATCCCAAGAGATAGGTATGGATCATATGAGCAGACTTAATTTGCAAAGGCATAGTCTATAGCCAATTCATAATCAGTTGCTTTTCGTCCTCTATTCATTACCAATACAGTGAGACTCTTTGTATTACGAAAAATACAACGAACTTTGCCAGTAGAAAGCCTTTCTCGAATATCATTTTCAGAGCCAAGCATACGCGCCAACTCTTTATTAGCATCAAAATATTCCAAGGCCATTGCTGCGTCAGGAGGAACAACCAAAACAAGTTTATCAATAGCATTATTTGCTACAACTTGTTCAGTCTCCCACTCCAGCGCATAAGACAGAGAAACACTAGTTTGATTTACAACTTTAATTTTACTCATACCTCTAGCTTACTCATAAAGGTTAACACCTTAGATCAAAAAAATTTCATTCTCTGTAACCGCCAAGGCTGTTCAATACTAGCTTATATTGTATATAGGATAATGAGTACACGCTTACGGTAGGTCGGATAAGCGGTAGCGTCATCCGACAAATAGCTTGAATTCGCATCTCGTCGGATGGCGTTCCTTATCCGACCTACCCGAAGCATAGCAAAATTCTGTTTCGACATGCTGAATCAGTAATATTGAACAGCCCTACACATCGCTTTTAGATATCAAACGTAACAGGCTTCTTGATAATAAAACCTGCTGGTTCGCCACTCATCAACATCTTATGTTTTTTGACTTGTTTTGAACGTAAAAAATGCTGCATCGCCACTACCGTTATCTGAATACGTTCTGATTGCTGAGGAAAATGTTTAACTTGTTCCAACTCCCACTCCTCTAGAGCCTCTAATAGAGTGGTGTGAGAAAAAATATACGTCGGGTTTTCGCTTTTCATAATATTTTATTAATAGTTATTTTGTAATTGATTTTACAATATACGCGTAAAACTTCCTTAAGACATTCCAAATCACCAATCACCACCCTTTACTCTTTGGGTCTGTCGTCAACACCCATTATTGGATAAAATAAGTACGTTGTTATAGGTATTTACAGTGGTATAATTTAGATTCCGAGACACACAAATTAGTGTAAAAACTGATGAGGTTTTGCATTAGATTATGAGCTATCAGCCACCCTACACTATCACCCCAAGCATCATTTCACTGATTGCAGAAGTCAGCGAAAATCTAGGGCGGTTATCAGTACTGCAAGAAATAGCACAAGATCAAGAAAGCAGTCTACGCTTACGCCGTATTAATCGCATCCGTACCATTCAAGGCTCTCTAGCCATTGAGGGAAATACTTTAACTGAAGAGCAAATTACTGCTGTTTTAGAAGGTAAACCCGTTATCGCTCCACCACGTGAGATACAGGAAGCTCGTAATGCTATTGTGGCTTATGAAAAGCTTGATCAATGGCAACCCACCCAACAGCATGACTTGCTTGATGCTCATCAAACGCTAATGCAGAGTTTGATTGATGATGCTGGTCATTATCGCAATTCAGGTGTGGGAGTGATGAAGGGTAAGCAGGTTATCCATATGGCACCACCTGCTGATCGTGTTGATGGCTTAATGCATGATTTATTTGACTGGCTGGGAAATAGTATAGAACACTCTTTGATTCGTAGCTCTGTGTTTCATTACGAATTTGAGTTTATTCATCCTTTTGCAGATGGTAATGGTCGTATGGGGCGTTTATGGCAAACGCTAATATTAAGCCGATGGAACCCGGTCTTTAGATATCTGCCTGTCGAAAGCTTGGTCTATGCTAACCAAAGTGATTACTATAAAGCGCTTCAACAAAGCACCGATAAAACAGATTCCGCGCCCTTTATTGAATTTATATTAAGCATGACTCTAAATGCTTGCAATGAGGCTAATCTAGTAACCCCTCAAGTAACCCCTCAAGTAACCCCTCAAGTAAAACGCCTCATCCGATTAATAGATGATGAGATGGATAGAGACCAATTGATGAAAGCGTTAAATCTGAAAGATGCTAAATCCTTTCGTCAACGCTATTTATTGCCTGCCTTGTCTGCGGGCTTGATTGAGATGACACAACCCGATAGCCCTAAAAGCCCTACACAAAAATACAGGTTAACTCAAAAAGACGGCTAATCACTTAATAGAGACTACAACTAGGCTGTCGAAATACACGGTTTTTTGAAAGCCAAAGCACCTTGGTTTTTGGATGGTTGTAGGGGCGAATTCATTCGACACGTATGCATATCAAGCAACACGGGTCGAATAAATTCGACCCTACAAGCTGATCCAGAAAATAAGCTTGTAAGAATTAGCCGAAACAAGCTTATTTCGACAGCCTAGACTACAACTCTCTGCAACATTTCTTTTCCTTTCACCTGATTTAGTTGCTAATTGTTAATGCCTCAATTAATGTTTTCTGTGTTTTTTTGCCTATACTATAAGGCAACTCTATAACCTAAACGTGTCCATTCTATGCAACATAGCCTTTTCAAAATTACCGGCTTTGCCGTCTTTCTCAGTGTTCTTTTTCTCAACGCTTTTGTTGATTTAGGACATAAGATTATTATTCAAAACACGGTTTTCAAGACATATGACGGTAGTGAGCAAATCATTCTTACCGCTATCGTCAATGCGCTGATTCTACTTCCTTTTATTTTATTATTCACGCCCTCTGGCTATGTCTCGGATAAGTTTCCAAAGAACAAGGTGATGCGAATTAGTGCATGGGCTGCATTGCTAATCACCTTAATGATTACGATGAGTTATTATCAGGGCTGGTTCTGGATGAGCTTCGCTTTAACTTTTTTGCTAGCGATTCAAAGTGCTATGTATTCTCCTGCTAAGTATGGATTTATACGGGAAATAGTCGGTGAAAAGCATTTAGCTGAAGGTAACGGTTTAGTGCAAGCCATTACCATGGTTTCTATTTTGTCTAGCACGTTCTTCTTTTCTATCTTGTTTGAAAAGTTCCTGCACAATAGTGAAATCACCGATAAAGACCAATTGTTACAACTGATTGCACCCTTGGGCTGGATGCTCGTGGCACTCACAATCGCCGAGCTGTTTTTTGCTTATCGTTTGCCGCAAAAATCTGAAACTGATGAGAGCATGCTCTATGACTGGAAGAAATACCGCACCGGTAAAACCCAACGCGAGATTCTTTCTGTGGTCAAAAATAATCGCTTTATTTGGTTATCGATTATTGGCTTATCTGTTTTCTGGGCTGTCGCTCAAGTCATTCTTGCTGCCTACCCTGCTTATGCTAAAGAGCATTTAGGTATTCAACGCGTCGATCTTTTGCAAGGATTATTGGCTTTTACTGGTATCGGCATTATGATCGGTTCATTGTGGGCTGGGCGAGTATCCCGCAATCATATTGAGAGCGGGCTGATCCCTGTAGGCGCAGTGGGAATTGCGGTAGCTATTACCTTAGTGACGGTCTTTGATTCTCCGATCATGCAAGCCGCTAACTTCTTGTTCTTGGGCATTATGGGTGGCTTCTTTATTGTTCCGCTCAATGCTTATATGCAATATCACGCTAAGGGTCATGAATTGGGACGCGTTATCGCAGCCTATAATTTCATCCATAACGGTGCCATGTTGGCTTTCCTTGTGCTTACTGCAGTCCTTGCTTATCATGGGTTGAATAGCACGAACCTGTTCCTGCTGCTCACCTTGATCGTAGTCGTGGGTGCAATCTATACCATCACCATGTTGCCACAATCGTTATTGCGTTTTGTGATTAGCGGCCTGTTCCGTGCGCGTTATAACATCCACGTTATTGGCTTTGAAAATATCCCTGCTTCGGGTGGCGTACTGCTACTTGGCAACCATATCAGTTGGGTCGATTGGGCTTTGGTGCAAATAGCTGCGCCACGCTCTATCCATTTTGTTATTGAACGGGGTTATTACGAGCGCTGGTATTTGACCTGGTTCTTAAAGATGTTTGGCGTGGTTCCTATCTCGTCGGGCAGCAGCAAATCCTCAATAGAAACTATTGGTGGTTTACTAAAAGATGGCAAGGCTGTTTGTCTTTTCCCTGAAGGTACTATTAGCCGTACCGGACAACTTTCTACCTTTAAACGCGGTTATGAAAGAGCAATAAAAGACACTGGAGCGCTGATTATCCCTTTCTACTTGCATGGCTTGTGGGGCAGTCGTTTTTCACGCTCTAGTGGTTTCTTGAAGGAGAATCGTCAGTCCGGTTTTAAACGCGACATTATCGTGGCATTTGGAGAAACTCTTCCTGAAGATACCGAAATTGACACCCTAAAACGTAGAGTATTCGATCTTGCGGTGACCTCATGGCAAAGCTACACAGAAGACTTGCCCCCTATTCCTGTGCAATGGCTACAAGTTGCTAAGCGCATGGGGTTTCGAATGGCTAGTACCGATGTGATCGGTGAGCCGCTAAGTAATCATAAATTCATTACTGCTGTGTTTCGTTTTTCGAGGATTATCGGCAAGCTCAGTCCCGAGCAAAATATCGGTTTGTTATTACCGACTGCAACGGGTGGAGCCATTACCAATATGGCTGTGCTTGCTCTTGGCAAAACCGTGGTCAACCTTAATTACACAGCCAGTCCAGAAGCTATGTGTGCTGCTGTTGAGCAAGCCGGCATTAAAAACATTTACACTTCAACCCGGTTTATTAAAAAACTAAAAAGTCGCGGCATTGATATAGAAGATATATTTGCCAATACACAACTGCACT